>JAQVVB010000199.1 GCA_028699215.1 Sphaerochaeta sp.
AGTTGAAGCTTGCAATCAAAACTCCCTCTCCCCCAGATGTACCCATCACAAAAATCCCCTGCAAAGGGGGGGTGTGTCCATTCTGAGGGGTTGGCTCCCACCACATCTTGGTGTGCGGTGAGCAGACCTGGTTGAAGTGTAGGATCCTGTCCTTCAAACCGATATATGAGGTTGTAGGAGGAGTCTGAAGTCTGTTTCAGCGTCTTCTCACAAAGAGGAAAGGCGATGGCAAGATAATCGCCGAATTTCTTGAATTCCTCCCAGTCGGTATCTTGTTCATTGCTATAGCTGATAGTTTTGAACGAGATGGCTTTTTGCAATTTTCCAACTGTTTCCTCTGTAGGAGAACCTGCTGGTTTGGTTTGTATTCGAGAGGGAGTTTTTCGAAGCAAAAGGGTTCTGAGAATCCCTATTGCGATTAGGATGAGCAAAAAGACTGAAAGTGAGAGCAAAACCATCATGAAAACCTCACGTATCTTGTAGTGTTTTTTACAGTATAATGATATATTGTAACATAACAATAGTGTTTAGATAGACTTAGGGGAGATTCGAGAGCATGCCCAAGAAAATTGACCATGAGGAAAGAAAAGAAAAAATCCTGCAGACCGCATTGAAGGTTTTTGCTCGTGAAGGATACCGCGACTCCAATCTTTCGCTCATCGCGCAGGAATGCGGAATTTCCCGTCCCACCATATATCAGTATTTCAAAGACAAGGAAGAAATCTATTACTATGCAGTAAAACTGGTTACTGGTCGTATGTTCAATAAATATGCCACGTTCGCTTGGTCAACCGATGATAATTATATGAGTCGTATAACCTCAATCTGTATCGATATCATGGACAATGCTGCACAAAATGAAGGTGAGTTGACATCTTTGGTTGATGTTATGTTACAGATGAAGAAAGAGGGGCGGGACTTCAATGAAATTGTATTGAGGAGAACTGCCAAGCTTACCATTCTCTTCAAGCGTCTATTGCGTATGGGAATCAAGCAAGGAGATATCATTGCTTGTGATGTTAATAAGGTTGCAGATCATATTCTGTTGCTTCTTGAATCCACCTGCTTTCAGGTGGCGTTCCTTGACACTTTTGATATGATTTTGTCCAAAGAACTTATTGCAAACTATTTGGAGTTTTTCAAAACCAATCCTTTGGGCAATGATGTAATTCCTCGTTCCTAGTCGATTCCTTGGTTTCTTAGTATATTTGATTTGTACAGGATAGGACCCCTTGAGGGGTTCGGTTGCCTCATATCCATATAAAGTGAGGAATGCCAATGAATATTGATAAAATGACCATTAAATTACGCCAAGCTGTCGGTGATGCCGATATTTTGGCCAATGAGCAAGGAAATGCTGAAATAACTTCCGAGCATTTGTTGCTCGCCCTGCTTGCACAGAAGGAAGGACTGCTTTCCCCGTTGTTTGAAAGACTGGGAGTTCCTCCCAAACAGATTCAGGCAAGATTGCAGGAGCTTGTTTCCAAGCTTCCAAAGGCCTATGGCGGTAATACACAACGTTCAGTCTCCTCTGAGTTGGGAAGCCAGCTGTATGCTGCTGATAAGATAGCCTCTGAGTTTAAGGATGAATATCTCAGTGCTGAGCATTTTTTGCTTGCGGTGCTGCAGGATTCTTCGTCTGCAGGCAGAGCCCTCAAGAGCATGGGAATCACCAAGGATGGAGTTTTACAGGCTTTACAGACCATCAGGGGCAACCAGACGATTACCAGTGAAGATCCTGAGAGTCGCTATCAGGCTTTGGAGAAATATTGCAAGGATTTGACCTTGCTTGCACGACAAGGAAAGCTGGATCCCGTCATTGGACGTGATGAGGAAATCAGACGCGTCATGCAGGTTCTTTCCAGACGAACAAAGAATAATCCTGTACTGATCGGAGAACCCGGAGTAGGTAAGACTGCAATTGTTGAAGGTCTTGCTTTGCGAATCAGTAATGGGGATGTTCCTGAGTCTTTGAAAAACAAAAGGATCCTTTCTTTGGATGTCGGATCTCTGGTTGCTGGTGCTAAGTTCAGGGGTGAGTTTGAAGAAAGGCTAAAAGCCGTGGTCAAGGAAGTGACGACCAGTGAAGGGACCATCATTCTCTTCATTGATGAGTTGCATACCATAGTCGGAGCAGGAGCCAGTGAGGGGTCTACCGATGCGTCCAATCTGATCAAGCCTGCCCTTGCTCGAGGTGAATTGCATGCCATCGGAGCCACCACACTTGATGAGTATCGGAAATTCATTGAACCTGACAAGGCACTCGAGCGAAGGTTTCAGCCTGTCTATACGAAAGAACCTTCGGTGGAGAGTACCATTGCCATCCTACGTGGGCTCAAGGAACGGTATGAAGTGCATCATGGTGTTCGTATCATGGATGAAGCCTTGGTTGCTGCTGCGACCTTGAGCAATCGCTACATCACCAATAGATTCCTTCCAGACAAAGCGATCGATTTGGTTGATGAAGCTGCAAGTCAGTTGAAGATGGAGATCGAGAGCCAACCTGAGGAGTTGGACCAGATTGAAAGAAAGATTTTGCAACTCAATATCGAACAACAGGCACTTTCTAGAGAGACAGATGCTGCCAGTATGGCAAGACTGGAAAAAATACGGAAGGAATTGAGTGAGTTGCAGGGTAAACGCGATGCCATGCACATGCAATGGGGTAATGAACGAGGATTCATTGCAAAGCTCAGGGAGAACAAGGCAAAACTCGAACAACTCAAGATGGAAGAGACACGAGCCGAACGCGACGGCGATCTGGCCAAAGCGGCACAGATAAAACACGGGTCGATTCCTGTTTTGCTCAAGGAAATTGAGGCGCAGAGTGAGCAATTGGCAACGGTCCAGGTTGAAGGGCATCAAATGCTTCGCGAAGAAGTGTCTGAAGACGATATCTCCCGGATCGTAAGCAACTGGACGGGAGTTCCCGTCACAAAGATGAAAGGGAGTGAGATGCAAAAGTATCTCCATCTTGAAGACACTCTTTCTGCAACGGTTGTCGGTCAGGCGCATGCCATCAAAGCGGTAAGCGATGCTATCAGAAGGAACAAAGCCGGTATTGGAGACGAGCATAAACCCTTGGGAACGTTCTTGTTCGCCGGCCCTACTGGAGTAGGAAAGACGTTGCTTGCCAAGGTGTTGGCTGAGTTCCTTTTTGATGATGAAAAAGCTCTTACTCGTATTGATATGAGTGAGTATATGGAAAAGTACTCAGTCAGTAGATTGATTGGAGCTCCTCCTGGATATGTAGGGTATGATCAAGGTGGACAGCTTACCGAAGTGGTGAGACGGAGACCCTATTCGGTTGTCTTGTTCGATGAAATCGAGAAAGCTCATCCGGATGTATTCAATGTCTTGCTTCAACTTCTCGACGATGGAAGGCTGACGGACGGGCAGGGAAGAGTGGTGGATTTCACCAATACCGTGATTATTCTGACCAGCAATCTGGGTAGTCAGCAGTTGTTGCAGAGCTTAAGCAGGGAAGAAGGGCGAAAACAGGTTTTGGATATCATTCATAGTTCATTCAAGCCCGAATTCATCAATCGTCTTGATGAGATCATTGTATTTGAGAGCCTTGGGGTGGAACAGGTGAAGAAAATTGTGGTGCTGCAACTTGAACAACTCGCACAAAGACTCGCAAAACGGGGATATGTTCTTGTCTGGGATGATGCAGTGGTCCAAGCGGTTTTTTCCCAAGGGTTTGATACGAACTTTGGTGCACGTCCGATAAAACGCGCCATTCAGCATATGGTGGAAAATCCACTATCTGTGCAGTTGATTGCAGGAGCTTTTCCTCCTTCTTCAACGATACGTCTTGAGATGCAGGATGATCAGGTGGTGGCGGTCAAATCTTAGGATCGCCCAAGTAGCTGTTCATAGGAGTGTAGCGTATCGATGTCATAGACATAGGCCTCATCATCTACGCTACACTTCTGGATTGTATAGGACGAGAGCAAGGAACGCATGGTGAACGTTTGTTCCTGTTGAAGAATGATTTCCTTGAAGAAAGCCTTAAGCAAGACAGGGTGGCCGACTCTCCCTTGGTGGACTGGACGAAGTCCATCAGCTGTTTTCCATGCTGCAGATAAGTATAGATAATGTCTTGCTTCAAGAAGAGGCATATCTGCTAATGAAATGAAGAAATCCTCTCCAGCATTGAGCAGTCTGGCTCCACACAACGTTGAGGAACCTTGCCCTGTTGCATAGGATTCATTGTAGGTGACTATGAGGTCTTGATTGGAAAAACGTGCTAATTCAGCTTCAATCTCCACATTTCTGAAGCCAGTCACCACGATGGTATGAAGTCCAGCTTTCAAGGATTGTTCGACACTATGGGCAATTATCGATTGATTTTTATAGGGAAGCAACAACTTCTTTCCCTCACTTCTTTCGCCCAGTCCTGCAGCAAGTAGTATGTTTTGCATGTATATTCCTTGTCTGGATTTCTTCCACGTATTATACTCCTATCCAATATGTTTGCCACCTATATCAATTGTTTTGCAGTAATCATCGGGTCGCTTTTAGGATTGTTGTTGAAAAATCGTCTTAAAAGCTCATATCAAGAAGTGGTTTTCACTTCTTCAGGCCTTGTTACCTTGGTCATTGGCATATCCATGGCCTTGAAGACCGGTTCATACTTGATCCTCATCTTCTCAACTGTCGTCGGAGGCTTTTTCGGATACGCACTGTCTATTGAGGATAAGGTGATGTCCTTGGGAATGTGGATGGAGCGAACACTTGGACGTGGAAAATCAAATGAGCAGGCGGCAAAGAATTTTGCCTTGGGGTTTCTCAATGCCTCGTTGCTCTTTTGTTCAGGAGCCATGACGGTAGTTGGGTCAATTCAAGCTGGAACAACAGGAGATTATCAGTTGCTTCTGGTGAAGTCCATCATGGATGGATGCATGGCCATCATCTTCAGTGCTGCGTATGGACCAGGGGTCATGGCAAGCGCTTTGTTCATCCTGCTGTATCAGGGGTTCTTCACGCTTGCAGGTGGAGTCATCTCCCCCATTCTCGGAGAAGGGGGGATCAATGAGCTTTCTGCGGTTGGTGGTGTTTTGCTGATGATGATTGGTTTGGGATTGCTGGATATCCGAAAATGCAAAACAGGTAATTTTCTTCCTGCAATGATTGTGGCCCCTCTCCTTTCAATGGCATCTCCCTTCCTTAACTCTTTGATGAAGAGTTTCGGGATTTGAGTTTGGTTTTTCCCGCAGAGGGATTGTTCTTAAGGTAGGTGATCAGAGTTTTGAGTAACTCCAATTCTTGGGTATCAAGGTCCTTGACCATATGTATAACTGTTTTAAGCAGCAAAGAACTCTCTTCTGCAACTTCTTCATCGTCCTCAGGGGGTTCCCAGTCCAACCCATATTCCAATTTTTCCAGACTC
>JAQVVB010000200.1 GCA_028699215.1 Sphaerochaeta sp.
CAAGGGCTCTTTCTTTGGCAAGTTTCTCTGACACTCCTGCGATCATGGCCGGTATCTGCACATTTTCCAGTGCAGTAAAATCATCAAGCAAAAGACTACTTTGAAAAATGAATCCCATCGATTTACTACGAATCTTACTCAATTGATCGTCTTTCAAATCCGTCAGGTTTTTCTGGTCAAAAAGCACCACACCCTTATCCAAGGAGAGCAATCCCGCGCTGATCTGCAACAACGTACTTTTACCTGACCCGCTTTTCCCTGTAATGGCAATGCTGGTGGCACTTTGCAACGTAAGATTTACAGAATCCAAAATCTGAATTGGTTCTCCTCCACGCTCAGTAGCAGAAAAACTCTTGGATACCTCTCTGAGAGAGAGTATTTCATTTGACTTCATCATGTGCGAACATCTCCATGATATCTGCCTTCAGTATGCGTCTGGTACCTACATAGGCAGCAAAACTACTGAAGATGAGGATAGAAGCGACAAGGGCGACAAGTTCCAATGGCTTGATTGTCAATTTTAGATGCACTCCCATCGAACTATATACAAAATCTGAGAAACTTGGGTATACGGTTATGCCAAGATAAGAAAGAAGCACCCCAGCTGTACAACCAACCACAGCAACCAAGACTGCTTGATAGATAAATAGAGATTGCACCTGATTTCGACGCAACCCCATGGAACGAAGCATCGCTATCTCACGTTGTTTTGCCAAGAGCAATCTTCTTGAACTATTTCGTATATGAATGATCACCACTAAAACCATTAAAAACAACATCAAGGTCATCATGCTTTGCTCTAGCTGCATTGCACCATATAAGGAAGCATTTGCTTCCTTCCAAGTGCTGATTTCCAACTTTGGTTCCATGAGCTTGATGGCTTGCTTTGTCTCTTCACTTTCAAATGAGGAGAAAATCCCTATAAAAAGGGGTACATCACCATTGAGTGCATACAGAGTGGGAAGATCGGTCAAGAACGTGGAACTATCAAAGTCATACATCGAAGTATAATATATGGAACCGATAGTCATCTCTTTTTGTGAAGGGATGACCGTGGCCTGCCTTCCCTTTTTTAAAATGGTGACGTTTACTTGAGAACCTAAATTCAAGTCTTTTGTATGGAGGTATGAGGAAGAAAGCGTTCCTGGAGTGTAGAGTGTTCCACGATAGCTGTTCACTTTATCCTCAAAAATTCCCTTAGGGTCTATTGCTCGGATTCTTCCAGCAAGTGTCGATCCTTCTGGGGTTTGTATGAGCGTTGGAATTTCAGCATAGAGGAAGGCATGATCAACCTCAGCAAGTGTTTCCAAGCGATCAACAAGTTCGTATCCTGCTTGCAAGTCGTTGGAATCCAACGCAATCTGGAGATCATAGGACTCAAACGTACGGATATCCTCAAACTGATTTTTCTGAAGGGCCTGCATAAAAGAAAGTACCATGGTAATGGCAAAAAGACAGAGTGCAAGACCACTGGCGATACGAATGCTCGTACCTTTATGTCTGTTTTCCGAAGAGAACGCATAACGTTTTGCAAGGAGAAATACAGTATGCATCACAACTACCTATATACTATGGAAAGCACACGTTTTCCATCTGAAGCATACGTGATGTCACAGTATGGAGCACCGTTGACGAATAACGTCTCGATTTTCGTGCCATCAGCGTTATATTGAATATCTTTTTCTCTCACATCACTATTCCAGACAGTCTGCAACACCAGCCTCCCCTTCTCATACGAATTTTCATAGATCTTTCCATCAAGCGTCTTTCGTATCTCTTCTATCAACTCCAGATTCTCATTATACCGATATTCCACCTGAAAAGAAGAAGCAATCTCGCTCACCAGCAAACCTTGTGCGTCATATGTTTCTTCTACCATGAGGCCATTGGTCTCTCGCTCTATACGAAAACCACCATCAGACACTTCAACTACATTGACATCTGACAGCTTCTTTTCTCCTTTCCAGGTTTCTTTCACAGAGATGTTGTTATACGTGGTGTTTTTTTCGAAATAATCGTCTTGGGTATAGGAGAACCAATCCCTACCATAGTAGGCTGCCTTGCTTCCTTCCAATGTTATGGACAAAATGCCATTCAGTGATTTTGAGATGCCATCATAGGTATAGAACTGCATTAAAACAACCTGTTCATCTATTTTAACGGTACTTTTTACGAGTCTTCCATCCTCATCATAGGCATAGAGCCTCATCTGATTCCCTTCGGACTCCTTTACCAATTGGGTATTCTCATACCAGCGTTTCAAAGACAAAGAACCATCAGTATAGGTCGTATCAATAATCATCCGTCCCTGTTCAGGCATAGTCGTATTTGATATCCACTGCAGTTCATTCTTGAAATACAATCGAGATTGATTGCCTTCCGTTTCCAATACATACTCACTTTGGCCATTGTACACGCCCCTATCTTGTCCGATGCTGTTTGAGGAACGCACCGCAACTGCGAATAGACAGTTGCAGATAAGCATCATGATCAAGATGGGAGCGATTTTTTTCATTATGCGTTCAATCCTACCAAGGTATCTAGAAATTCATCCTTGTCAAAGGGATGCATGTCTGCATATGTTTCACCAGTACCTACAAAAGCAATGGGGATATTGAACTTCTCGCCGATCTGTACAAGTGCGCCTCCTTTTGCAAGGCTGTCATATTTTGATAGAATGAGGGCATCCAGGGAGACTGCCTGATTAAACAAGTCAGCTTGGCTGATGCCGTTCTGTCCTGTAGTGCTGTCGATCACAAGGAATTTTTTGTAGTGCACCTCGTCAACACCTCGACCTTTCACAATCTTGTCAATTTTTGAGAGTTCCCGAAGCAGGTTTTCCTTGTTGTGCATTCGCCCAGCAGTATCTACCAAAATCAAATTTTCACCTTTTGCTTGCGCTGAGGTGATGGCATCAAAGACGACCGATCCTGGATCACTTCCACTTTTCTGCTTCACAATCCTACAACCGATCCTATTTGCATGTACTTCGAGTTGATCGATAGCGGCTGCACGAAAGGTGTCAGCAGCTGCCAACATGACACGTTCACCGGCATTTTTATACATATTGGCAATTTTAGCTATGGAAGTTGTTTTTCCAACACCATTTACACCAAGAATCAAGAATACTGTCAAGGCATTCTTATCAAGGGTAGGAGAAAAAACCTGCACCTTGTCTGAAAGTATTTTCTTTACCATGAGCTGGAGGTCTTTCTGTGTTTTTGGTTTCTCACTCTTTGCTTGCACTCTGACCATATCACTTATTTCTTGTGCAAGTTTTGCTCCTAAATCACCTTCGATCAGAAAATCTTCAAGATCTTCAAAAAACTTTTCATCAAAACGAGAAACTCCAAACAAGGCCTTAAGACGTGATCCAAATCCTTTCAACATACATAACTCCAGATGGTTCTACCGCACACCAGATCCTGCATAGGAAGTGTAGGTAGCAAGATTCATAATTGTTTGCAATGAAGCAACAAGTGATATTCCACTTGTCGCCACCAGTAGAGGTTGCCACAACGGGCTCTCAACTTCATAGGTATTTGCCAACGTAGCAATTGCTACGTACGCACCGAACATGAGAATAGTATTTCGTAAACTTTTATAGAAGCCTTTCTGTGCATCCAAAAGCAACTGATTGTCATCCATCCACTCGGGTTTCATCTCAAATGAAAGATACTCAATAGTTTGACTGGTTTGAATGGTTTTATTTGAAAAACCTTCTTTTTGTGCGACTACAATCAACGGCAATGCATAATTCTTCAAATCGAGATTTGTTGAATGTTCTCTAAAACTACCATTTATGTACCAATCCACATTTCCCAGCGTGGAATTCAACTTGATTTCGTCAAAGACCTCTTGCTCAAGCTGTGCATCGATATGGGTTATGGTGTTTTTTTTCAGATCAAGGGAAATGGAACGGGAAAGATATCCAACACCTCCCAACTGCAATAGGTGCGTCCCTTCAGGAAGAAACACAAGATAAGAATCCAAAGGGACAACAGTACCCTCTTCTTTCACCTCAAGAGTGGGGACGGGATTGTCAAAGACAATCACAGAAACATCCCCAGCTGTTTTTGACAGAAGAGCAAGCCCCAACGGTTCTTCCAACTCAGCAAAATTCTGATCAATCGAGATTCTGTCAAAAATTGAAACTACTTCATTCGAAAAAAGATCGAACCACAAGACCTCGATCCTCGTGATCTTTGAAAGATCTGTTGCCTCAAGCAAAAGCAACGCATCAAGGTTCTCTTTCGAGCAATACCACTCTATTGCTTCTTTACCGCTCGATAGAAGAGTGGCTAGTTTTTCATCATGAGGGATTTTTCGATAGCTAATTGGCAACGAAGAAGGATATGTCTCAATTTTTGTGATAGGTTCTTGGGCGATTTTTTCAACGGTCGTAAAGGATTTGTCTGCATACGCCCCTCGTAATTTTTCGTTTTGTTCGTACGTAAGACGCATGTTTTCAGCATTGAGATGAAACAACATCTGTTTCTCATTCAGTATACAATAGGTATTGGCATACTTTTCCCCAGTTTGCTGAACAAAAAGAGGAAAAGTGGATGCCATATCCTGAAGAGGGAATATTCCGATGGTATAGGAATCATCAGCACCAAACAAAGGAAGGCACAGAGTAATAGCTGTTGCCAGTAGTAACAGGAAGCGCTTCCGTGCTCTGCCTGACATTGCTAATCCCCCTTCTTTGACCATTGCAAAAAGCTTTCAAGGAAAATGCTGATTTCACCATCCATGACTGCCTGGATATTTCCTACGTTAGCACCTGTTCGATGATCTTTGACCATCGTATAGGGTTGAAAAACATACGAACGGATCTGACTTCCCCAGGTTATTTCTTTTTTCTCAATTGCAGTCTTTTGATGTTCTTTTTCCTTCTCTTCACGATAATATTCGTACAGACGGCTCTTGAGCATTTTGAAAGCAACATCCTTGTTCATTCCCTGACTACGTTCGTTCTGACACTGTACTACAATGCCGGACTCATAGTGCGTTATTCGAACCGCGCTGTCTGTCTTATTGACATGCTGACCACCAGCACCACCAGCACGATACGTATCCAACCGATAGTCTTCAGGTTTCAAATCAATTTCGATGGTATCATCGACTACGGGAGATGCATAAACGCTGGTAAATGAAGTGTGCCTTCTCTTCTGGGAATCAAAAGGACTGATTCGTACAAGACGATGAACTCCAGCTTCTCCCTTCAGATACCCAAAACTATAGGGTCCGGATATCTTGATGGTCGCACTCTTGATACCGCCTTCATCTTCCTGCAGATCCAGAATCTGACTCTTGAACCCGTTTCGTTCACAATAACGAAGGTACATACGCATCAGCATATTTGCCCAGTCAC
>JAQVVB010000201.1 GCA_028699215.1 Sphaerochaeta sp.
CCCGCTCATTGTTGGAACATCCCAACAACCTTTCGTATTTCATCAATCCGAGGTATCCAGAGTCAAACAGCAGGTTCAGCAGGTATGTTTCCTCCCTGCTTCCCATGCTCAGTGATGCGCTTGAGAGCGATGTCCTGCTTCTCATGCAAAAGGCAATGCAATCTGATGTTCAGTTGCTTTATCATGCATATGTAGAGTTCTTGCATGAACATCAGTTGTTTGAGCCAAGGTATGAGAAACCTTCGCTGGATTTTGCCGATGAAAAGGTGCTTCATACCCGCTATTGTATCCTTTTCAGCGATACCATCGGGGGAGCGCAAAGCCTGGTGTCAAACCTTGGTTCTCCTCCTTTTGTGGAAATGAGGCCTACCCCTGAACCCGAGGCGGATGCAGGGCATCTGGAAAGGTTTGACAATCACATACAGGAACTGCATGCCACACTGCGAAGGATACGATATTTGCTTGATGAAGGAGTTCCTGCCCATGATATCCTTCTTGGCTGTGCTTCTCCTTCCACCATGCTTTCTGTACTTGCTGAGGAAGCTTCCTTGTATGATGTTCCTCTTTCCATACGGGAAGGGAAGTCTCCGTTACTGTATCCCAGTGGTCGTTTTCTTTCCCGATTGAAGGATGTGTATGATGAGCATTTCAGTCTGGATAGCATGAAGAGCCTGCTGCTCGATACAGGGTTTCCTTGGAGAGATGCTCCATTGCAACGGAGGCTCCTTGCTCGAGCTGTCGATCAAGCCATCGTTCAAGGCTCTCTTGGTGGGGATGACCAATGGACGGAACAACTGAAAGACAGTGCATTGCGGGTGTGGTATAAAGCTTTCAGAAGCAGCGTTGTTGACCTCTGCACGGTAGGTGACATCGAATCTTTACGTAAGAAGCTCAATCATTTCCAAGACACCTATTTCATTGACACCCAATGGAATGGAACTGATGGTGAGGATGTGTATTCTTTCTGTCTCGATGCTATGGAAAACATCAAGAGTGCCATGCTTACCTGTAATTTTACTTCTCAAGCCAATATTTTTGGTTTTTTGCTGGAATATCTTGATACCAAGCTGTATGTCCCGCAACAAACAGAAGAAGGGATTGCTGTATATGCCTGGCCTATGACAGCCACCCTTTCGAGTCCCCATCATTTTGTCATTGCCCTTGATCATGAAAGTTCCTGCTGTATTGAAAAGCCGCTTGCCTTGTTGCCCCAAACCGTCGAAGGTTCTGCACGTAAGGAAATCGATACCACCATTCCAACCTTGAAAGCTACACGTCTAGGGGGTGAACAAATCTATCTTTCTTATCACGGTACCAGCTACGAGGGTGAGGCGCTTCCTCCTTCGTATTTCTTGGAACAAGACTTGTTGTGCGAAAAGAGAGATGAGATTCATGAGTGCATTGATCCGTTTGAAGGGGAGAACGAGCTGTGGAGAAAGGGAAGTACCGAAGCCGATGCGACCTCATGCCAACAGCTCTGGTTTTCTCATGCTTGCAAAACATCCATGAAACCTCGATTGCATGACTTCGCCAGAGATGCCCTTCCTTTGGATCTGGTCTCTTCTTTGAAGAAGGAAGTCGAAGGAAAGTTGGTCATTCCCATTTCTCCCACCAGTTTGGATCTCTTTATTCGTTGTCCCTATGCTTGGTTGTGCAAGTATCTCTACAAGGTGGAGGTACAGGACTATCAGGTACTCGCTGTCGACCATCGTATGATAGGATCGTTGCTTCATGCAGTCTATCAGGACTTCTTCTCTCAGATAGAGTATTTTGAACCGAACAGGAGAGAAGAATACAGAGCTCTGTTGCTCTCTCTCTTTGATGAAAACCTGGAAAAATATTATGGAAGTGAAGGTCCCAACCCCCCTACCAGGGAGTGGATCAACTATGAATTCCGTGAGGTCTGTACTGATATCTTGGATCAGGAAGCTCAGCATTTTGCCCATACGCGTTCGCTTTATTTTGAAAAAGCGTTGCGTTATACAACAGAAGAATACTCTTTGGAGGGGAGAATCGATAGAATTCTCTGTTTCGATCCTCCACACGGGAAGCTCTATGCAGTGATCGATTATAAAAAGGGGTCACCTCTTTTCAAACAGTTCAAGGATTCCATCAAGTCATATCAGTTGCCTATCTATCGAAAGCTTGTAGCTGAGGATTTGGGTGCTGAAGCGGTCAATGCCTCCTATTACAGCATCAAGGAGGGTAAATATTATCCGATTTGGGATCGGGAGGATACGCAAAAAACCGAGTTCTTGGATCAGGCTCTTGAAGAGAGACTGCAGGAGTTGGTGCAATCGGTGAACGAGGGGCATCTTGAGGCCACTCCTTCCAAAGAGAACTGCAAACAGTGTACCTACCGTCAGCTTTGTAGAAGGAGGTATGCAACCTTATGATCAGCTTTGCACAAGTAATGGAACAGACAAATAGAAACCTTGACAAACATCAGATTGAGGCAATTTACTGTGATGACAACTGTGTGGTCTCTGCTGGAGCAGGTTCTGGAAAGACCACCGTTCTCTCTTATAGGTTTTTACGGCTTGTCCTTGAGCAGAAGGCCGACTGCGACCAGATCCTGACGTTGACGTTTACCAGAAAGGCTGCACGGGAGATGCGTGAGCGCATTCACAAACAGTTGCTTGCCTACAAGGATGATCCCCTGGTTTCGATGCAGCTGGCAAAATTTCCTGACAGTTCCATTGCCACGCTGGATAGTTTTTGTTCAACCATCGTGCGGTGTGACTGTACCTCATATGGCATTGCTTCCGATTTTGGTATCGATGATGAGCTTAATAGGAAAAATGCGGTGAGGTGTGCCCGTTCCTTGCTGGAGAAAGCGTGTTTTGGAGAAGGTGGGAAAATCCTAGCCCGACTTTACACACCTGATGACTTGATCGATACGCTTCTGGTTCCTCTTGCCACCAGACACTACTACCTTCCTCAGACCTTGACCTCGGATGCCACTGAACAGGTCCTGGCTGTTGTACAGGCCGAACTGGATAGGTTGCTTGCATCGTTTACTGAGTTGTTGGAAACGTATGCTCATTTCACTGAACGAACAAAGAGCGTCCAGGAAGTACAAGTTTTGGCTTCTTCTTTGTTGCAGAAGATGGAGATGAGTAGCGATTCTTCATCTCTGTTTGCTCTTTTAGGTGACAAGGCATGCCTGTATAGGAAACCTGGCAAAGGGAGTGGAGAGGATTTTACTCTTCTCAAGGAGACTACTGAGGACTATCGGATGCTCCGACGGAAAATCTGCATTGCCCTTTGTGTGCTGAACAATAAGGAAAGCCTTGCATCTGTAGTGGAATTTGTCTCTTCTTACATTGAGGCCTATCAAAAAGAGAAACGAAAATCAGCGGTGTTGACGTTCTCCGACGTCTCTTCCCTTGCGGTGGAGATCTTGAAGAACAATACGTCTCTTCGAGGATATTTCAAGGCAAAATTCCGCTATATCATGATCGATGAGTTCCAGGACAACAACCAACAGCAAAAGGATCTCCTCTATCTTCTCGCAGAGAAACAAGAGCTCTGCAGCAAGGATTTGCCGTTGGCAGGGGACCTGCAACCCGACAAGCTGTTTTTTGTCGGAGATGAAAAACAGTCCATCTATCGATTCAGGGGAGCTGATGTTCGTGTATTCAAAGAATTGAGCTCTGAATTGGTGAAATTTGGGGGAAAGGCTCTCTTTTTGGATACCAACTATCGCAGCGAGCCTGCCTTGATCGATTTGTTCAATGATCTGTTTGTCAAGGTCATGCGCAATGAGGGGCAATCATACGAAGCTGACTTTGCAAAGTTGGGAACTCGATCAGCCTCTGAAGGGGTGCAACCTACGTGTACGGTGCTGGTGAAACCCTACGATCCTGACTGCCAAGATGATGAGGATTCTGCTTCTTCCATTGATGCCGAGGCCTTTGCCGTTTCGCAGCTTATGAGGCGGATGCTTGATACCGATGACTATCTCATTCCTTCAAAAGAAGGGGTGAGAAGGCCGAAGCCAAGCGATATGGCCTTGCTTATGCGATCGACAGCAAATCAGTTGAGCTTTGAGAAGGCGTTCAGAAGGTATTCCATTCCCTATACGGTGCAATCTGCTCGTTCGCTCATGTTGGAGGCTCCCGCAAACGACCTCTATGCTCTTTTGCAGCTCACCCTCTATCCAGAGGACCGACATGCGTATCTGATGGCTTTGCGTTCTCCTTTCTGTATGCTCAGTGATGAAGCAATTCTTTTTGTACTTTCACATTATGAGGCAGATGGTGTTCCCTTTGCTCCATGTGAGATCCTCGATGGTGAAAATCGTATTCGCTATGATATGTGTGCATCCTTCTTTTCAAGGCTTTGTGATGCGGTGAAAACAAAAAGCTTGAGTGAAATCGTGCTTATGTTGTGGTATGAGAGCGGATACTATCTTTCGTTGGTCTCTCATAGTGAATACCAGATTTATCTGGAACACTTCAATTTCTTGCATCGTTTGGCTCAGATGAAGGAACAGGAGGCTCTGAGTGTGAGCCAATTTCTCGATTACATCCGGGAGAATCTCGGACAGAACGAGAAACTATCTGATCTGGATGTCATCAAGGAGCAGGGGGAAGGTGTCCATATCATGTCCATCCATAAGTCCAAGGGATTGGAGTTCCCTCTGGTTTTCTTGGGTGGAGCAGGAAGCGGAGGATCAGGAAGAAAATCCAGTTTTGCCCCCATTGGAGGAGTTCAGCTTCCCAATTTCATGTCCAGCAGTTTTTTTATCAGTGACACTAAGACTGAGACGGTGAAACATGGGTATGAGTTGTTCGATACCGGTGAAGAGAAGTTGATCGAACTTGCTGAGTTGAAAAGGCTTCTCTATGTTGCTCTTACCAGAGCGGAAACGCATTTGGTGATCAGTGGATGCTTCAACAAGAACAATCGGAATACCAGCGGCAGCACAGGAGATGCGAATCTGTTGTTGCTTTGTTGCCATAGCCTTGGTATTGATATTGAACATCCTGATTTGCAAGAAGGGATTGTTCGATCAGTGAAGATTGAGGATATTCCTGAACAGGCGCTCTACAATAAGATTTCTGGTGCGAAGATTGAGATGGAGAAAGCCACTTCTTGGTATGAGAAGGAGCGCAAGAAAGTGAATCTCAAGCCACTTCGCTTGGGAGTCACTTCAATTTTTGGAACCGAAGAGAAAGAGGGGGAGAGAGAAGGGGACTTGTTGCCCTTGCTTGCAAGTGATGCACTGTTCGCACGCCTGAAACATGAACAGATCAGCAGTAGTGCTTCTGCTGATTTCGGTACGTTTGTGCATGCTTTGTGTGAAGCAAGGTTGATGCGTCGCACAATCAGTGATGAACTAAGTCTCATGCCTCCCTC
>JAQVVB010000202.1 GCA_028699215.1 Sphaerochaeta sp.
TCCAAAACAAGAATATCACGTCTCCCTTCAGGAATGGTTACATTGAATTAGTTATTTGCAACTGGGTCTCTTTTCAATGAATTAAGATACTTCTTATCCAAGGGAAGCAAGGCTAATCTATTGATAAGCCCCCTTTGATCATCATATACCAAAACACCTTTTTTATAGACTGCCTTGATATGGAAGGTTTCCAAGTCATCTACAATCATGAAATCAGCAAGCAACCCTGGAGCAATCTGGCCTCTATCAAACAGCCTCATACGTCTTGCTGGTGAATATGTGCAGGCATAAATCGCAGCAGATATTTTCATTCCACAAATAAGTGCATGGCGTAACACTGCATCGAGATGGCCTTTCTCAAACAACCGATCCGGCATGACATCATCGGTACAAAAACAGAACGAATCGGAGAGTAAATCGTTGTTCAAAGAGCTAATGGTTTCTTCACTGATACTCTTGTCCTGGATTTCCAGATACATCCCCTGTGAAATTTTCTCCTGTATGGAAGCAGGTGTCTGTTGGGTGTGATCGGAATTTACTCCACTAGCAATGAATCGACTTAATTGTTCTCCTGTGATTTTCGGACAATGGCCTTCAATCGGGCAATCAGGTCGTGCACTGGCGAAGGCTTTTATAATCCGTTTGGTTCTACTATCCTCTTCAACAAACAGATCATTGGCATTCATGATTTCACCAAGGGCAATGATATCTTTTCGTTTTGCCAATGTTATTACTTCAGCTTCATCAATTACCCCTCCAGTTGTTTCCAAAATTGAGGAAGTGGACGGAACACTTGAAGGGATTGCGTAGAAAACATCCATTTGGGAGGGAAGATCCATATAGGCATGCAACCCCTCCACCCCAAAAACATTTGCCACCTCATGGCAATCGGCAACAATCGTCGTCGTGCCATGAGGCAACACTGCATTCGAAAATTCCGTTGGCGTGGTCATGGAAGATTCGATATGCATATGAATATCAACAAGACCGGGGATCAGGTATAACCCATCCCCCCTTCTCTTGGAGAAGTCTCGCTGGACATGACAAATCTTTTCATCAAAAGAGATGTCACCCCAGTCGAAACTTCTATACGCTGTATTATAGATCCAAAGGTTCTTAAGAGTTTTCACTATTTATTCATCAAACGGTTAAACCTATCAACCCAAGCAGCCATAAGAGGATTGACTTGAGTAAAGTCTACCATTTTAGCGTTTGCAGCTACTTCACCTACAGTTTTGTTTGCAGCAAGTTCAGGAGTCAAGACAACTTTTCCATTGACTGGAGCTTCGTTCAAGGCCTTTGCAGTCCTCAATTCCGTCTCTGCATTCAAACGGTAGTTGATGTAGGCAACAGCCAAGTCACGGTTCTTGGTATTCTTGGTGATGTTGATCACGTTGAAGTTTGCGTAGGTACCGGTAGAGGGCACCATATACACTGCTTCACTGTCAGCCTTGGTGATGATGGGTACACCAAAATCGCCAACGATGGCAACTGCGATTTCGCCGTTCTTGAACAATGAGGCAACATCGGAAGATTTTGCATAAGTTCTCAGTACATTGGGTTTCAATGCTTCCAAGGCCTTAAAGGCGGCTTCACCCTTATCTGAAGTAAAATCGACCCCTACAGAATCACTACACATGGCTAAAAAGGCAGGACCAAAGGTGGTGGTAATGTCTGGAATGGAAATCTTACCCTTCAAAGCAGGATTCCAAAGGTCATCCCAAGAATCAATGGTGATGCCTGCAGCCTTTGGATTATAGATGATGCCTATGCTGTTGAGGGTATACGGTGCACCTGAGCCAGAGTTGATCAAAGCCTGGGCTCCTGCAATCAAATCCTTGAAGGGTATGATGTCACTGGAAGCAAGAGGTGCAAAAAGTCCATCTGCAACACCTTCAGCGGTATTTTTCTGGGCGAGCTCAATCACGTCAACCGTAGAATTAGGATCACTCTTGAGTTTTGTGTACCGTTCCTGAGCATTTCCTGTATCAAGAATAACCTTGACATTGTACTGCTTCTCAAAAGGCTCATATACTTCCGCCCAGAGTGCATCTTCACTCAAACCCCAAGTCGAAATTATGAGTTCTCTTGGTTTCGTCTGTTTTTCTTCTACTCCGGCAGCACTTACCGGAAAAAGAACCAATACCATCAGAAAAATTAGTAATGCAACAGGTAGCTTCTTCATACTGAATCCTCCAAAAATTATCACCATCAAATGATGGAATTGAAAACCATTCAACGCTCGAGAAAAACCAAAGCATCAGCAGGAAATGCCATAGACACTGATTCGCCAACTTCACAGGCCGGTGTTTTGTTGCTGGAGACCGTGAGCATTCCTGCAGGAGTATTCACTTCATACTGGTAACTGTTCCCCAAATAGGTACGTACTTCAATAGTTCCACGAAGCGTACCAGAGGGGGAGAACCCAATGTCTTCAGGTCTGATACAGACAAGTTTCGCTTGTTGGATCTTTGCAGGGAGTGTGATGCCAAGCAGGTCTTTTTGGTCCAAAGAGAAAAAGTTCTTGAAACCTACGAAGCGGGCAATCATCTCACAAGCTGGATTTGAATAGATGGTCTCAGGATTGTCGCACTGTTCTATCTTCCCCTTCTGCATGATGGCGACCCTATCGGAGATAGAGAAACATTCCTCCTGATCATGTGTCACGAAAACAGTGGAAATCCCGAGTTCCTGTTGGATACGCTTGATGGAAGTCCGCATCTGGACTCTCAACTGGGCATCAAGGTTGGATAATGGTTCATCAAGCAATAAGAGTTTTGGTTCGATTACCAGAGCTCGAGCGAGGGCAACACGCTGTCTTTGCCCACCAGAAAGCTGCTTGGGAAAGCGTTTTTCCAGTCCCTTGATTCCACAAATATCTACGATTTTCTGTACTTGTTTGGTTACTGAAGGTACTTCTACTTTTCTTAGCTTGAGTCCAAAAGCGATGTTTTCGAATACTGAGAGGTGGGGAAAAAGAGCATAGCTTTGAAATACCATTCCAAAGTCTCTTTTATGGACTGGAACATGGGTCATGTCTTGACCATCCAAGGTGAAAGTCCCCTTGACAGTCTCGATCAACCCTGCCAATACCCGCAGGGTGGTGGTTTTGCCACACCCGGAGGGACCAAGCAAGGAGAGCAGCTCCCCTTTGTGTATATCGAGATTCAAGTCCTCAAGAATCAAATTCTTCTTATCATAAGAAACACCTATATCTCTCAATTCTCCAAAGCTCATGTGTTTTCCTCTCCTATTCACTTCTAACAGTTTCATTCTTCAGACTCTGGGAATTCATCGATTTTTCCATAATGAACATAAAGACCAATGTCATTCCCATCAGCATGACAGAGAGTGCACTCACCGTTGGATCATAGTTGTATTCGATGTGGTTCATCATTGCATAAGGTAAGGTATTCATACCTGGTCCTTTCAAATACATGGACACAGGAATATTGTTAAAGGAATTGATAAAAGAAAGCATGAAGGAAGAGAGAATTGCCGGCCTAAGATTTGGAAGAACAACCAGAAAGAAAGCCTTTACAGGAGGGCAACCAAGGGTACGGGCAGCCTCTTCCAAACTCTCATCAATGTCCTTGAGACTTGCACAGATGATGCGGACACAATAAGGCATCACCACAAGCAAATGGCCAAGAACCAAGGCAAAAAGCAAGGGAATCTGCAACTTAACAACAAGGAAATGGAATAAAACGTACCCGATGACAATGCCTGGAATAAGAGAGGGGGATAGAAAAATGGATAGCAATGCATTGCTGACTTTCCCAGGTTTTTTAACTAAAGCTATGGAAGATAAAAGCCCAAGGAAGATGCCTATGAAGGAGGCCACTAAAGCAAGGGCCAAACTGTTCTTGAAACTCTGAACCAATGATCTTGATTTGAAAACCTTTCCAAACCATTGGAGGCTGAAACCATCAAGAGGGAGGGAAATGGTATCGGCACTATTGAATGAGGTGACGATGATTAAAATCAAGGGAAGGAAGATGAAAGCAAAAGTTATGAAAGCAATGATGGTTACAAATCGGTGTTTATACATGGTCGACTCCACGCTTGTCAATTCTGGAAGCCAGGTAATTCAAAAGCTTCATCACCCCTAAACTCACCAATATCATGATGAAGGCTATAACAGCAGAGGTTGTCCAATTTGAAAGAGTATTCGATTGTTGGTAGAGTAGCGATGCAAGCATCATGTTTTGGTTTCCCCCAAGAAGCGTGGGAGTGGTGTAAGCACTGATGGTACCGGAAAACACGAGTACTCCCGCAACCAAGAGCCCGGAGAAGGATAAAGGAACAATTACCTTGAAGAAGGTTACCCGCGGAGAAGCTCCTAGACTATAGGCAGCCTCAACCACATCATCGCCTATACCTTCCATGACTGAAGTGAGTGTAGAAATCATGACAGGAAGAAAAAGATAGACCGAACCGACCACTATGGCAAAATCCGTATACAGAAGCTTAAGCGGATCCTCAATGATGCCGAGATTCATGAGAAATTGATTGATCATACCATTTTTCCCAAGGATGCTGATCCAAGCAAATCCACGGACAACAGCATCGGTGAGTAGAGGGAACATAATCAAGGATACAATGATCTGCCTTCTTCTCTGTGGACGCAAACTTATGTAGTAAGAAGTGGGAAGTCCTATGAATATGCATATAAGAGTAGTTATGAGAGAAAGTCTCAGGGATCGAAAAAAGATTCCTCGAGAGAAGGAATCTTGAAAAAAATCCGTATAATACGTGAGGCTGAAGGATGGGATGAAGAAGCTAGGGAGAATGGTGAAAACCAAAGGGAGAAGAAGACAGGCAATTGAAAGAAGTAAATAAGGGCCTACAGCAAAGAAATACCTGGTTGTCTTCATATGAGTGAACCTCCAGCGAGCAAATAACAACAAATCGCAACAAACAACACCTGCTAATTGATTAAGTATAGACAAATTATATACGGTCTTGTCAACCTACTCGATTGTGTCAAAAATAAAAACATCTTTCTTGACATCCCCATATACCTAGGGCTACTATGCATTGTAGTTCTATGCATAAGGAAGATAAACAACCCTCATGACCCTTCCGAAAGACCTCGTTGCAGCATCTGCCACCCCTATCATTCTCGCCATTCTCCATACAAGAGATACGTATGGATACGCCATCATCAGGAAAGTACAGGAAATCTCAGACAACCAGATAGCGTGGACCGATGGAATGTTGTACCCCGTACTACACCGCCTAGAATCCATTGGATACATCGATTCTTATTGGAATGAAGCGGAAAATGGGAGAAAACGAAAATATTATCAAATCACCCAAGCGGGAAAAGAAGAGTACAAAACACTTTTGCATC
>JAQVVB010000203.1 GCA_028699215.1 Sphaerochaeta sp.
GAAGATATCGAACAGTTGTTGGGGTAGTATATGGCAAAGAAAGTGAGTCATCATTACGGTTTGGAATTGAATCTGGTACCCAAATCAAAAATTTCAGAATCTACTAAAATCATTGCCACTGCTTTGGAAAGATATACCCAGGAGGCTCTTGGAGAAATTCATGAGTGTTTATTTGGCGTTAAGCCGACCAAAGTCAGAAAGCAGGATCAGTGTATTGAGCTAGCCCAATTGATTGATTTTCCTAGTCAAGCCGTTTTTAATGAATTCTTCTCACAATTGCCTCTTTATTTACGAAAGTTGATAAAAGCAGGTTGCTTTGATAGATTCATTGATATAAGAAGCCAAGACTGGGGAACCAAGGAATCCTTTATCATAGAAGATGAAGGTAAAAAGTCTTTTTATTATTACAGTAGGGATCGGTTCACACGTAATCCAAGATATAGACTCGGATTGTTTGATGTATATGATCAGAATGTGCTCCATTTCAATGAGTTTTTCGGGCAGCACTTTTCTCCTTTTATTTTTCATGAAGAGACCTTTGTCCTTCAGTCTTCACCGAGCGTGGAAGGGGAGGTTTGGAGTGCTGAAAATCAGATAGCTGAAATATTTCCTCTGTTCGTGGAAGCTTTGATCCCTATTCTCAAAGAAAGGGATTCAACTACCATCATGAGGAAAGGATTGTTGAAAGGAAATCTCAAAGACCTTCGTTCTTTATGTGGGTTGGCACCTTTTCCCCTTGCCTCCTCATATAATCTCGATCCACTCGTTTTGCTTGCCAAGTTTCTACTCACCTTTGAGATAAGCAATCTGAAAAGGCCTGACGATGCAATGTTGTTGATCAAGACCATGGTGCAAAGAATGTTTTTTGAGACTCATCCAAACTCGACACTTTCCTATGGAAGTCATTTTGAATACTATGCTCTTTTAGATCAATGCAGTTTGAACTCAAGCTATTCCTATTCGGTTGCCGTTGATGTTCCTGCACGCAACGGAGTGTTTGCAATACTTTCAAGCCTCCAAGTCGGTGAAGCCTGGTATTCAGTAGACGATCTTTTCCATTTGTTTATATTGCGTGGTTTTTCCATGCGATTTTATAATCAGGATATTCTCTATAGTGTACTCTATGTTCGTGGGCAAACCATTCAGTTTTCCAATGCTGAATACAGTACCTATGATGAGAAAGGATTTCATCCTTGGGGACCGCTGAGAAGGCCTCTTTTTGAACGCCCTTTGTTTAGTGCCTATATGTATCTTCTCGCATCACTGGGTATTGTTGATATAGCAGAAACGAGTCCAGCTCTCAATCTCATCAAGA
The DNA here is from genome assembly GCA_028699215.1 of Sphaerochaeta sp. GTDB lineage: Bacteria > Spirochaetota > Spirochaetia > Sphaerochaetales > Sphaerochaetaceae > Sphaerochaeta. Next base: position 1,316 of record JAQVVB010000203.1, read on the forward strand.
ATGAAAAGGAGTTTCCCCTTACTCCTTATGAGGCATTGAAGTGTATTAGATTGACTTCTTTTGGAGCCTGGTGCCTGAATATGGTCAATGAAAGACCGATAGCTAAGAAACAGGTCTTTGAGACCATTACTGATAAAGAACTTCTTTTGGTTACTTTTAAAGGTAAATCCCTAGAGCGCAGATTGTTTCTTGACCAGATTGGTATTCCTTTGGGTGTAGAGAGATATAGAATTACTGAGGCTTCTTTCATAAAGGGGTGTTCGTCTTCGACTGAAATACTCGAGCGCATTGAAAAATTCAAGCGGCTTATTGATGATGCTCCTTCATCCAGATGGATGCAATTCTTTTCCACCATTCAAATGCGATCGCTCTTGTTTTCTCATGGAGAACTTGCTTTGCTCTACTCCTTTCCTGACGATCCTGAAATACGGAAGATGTTTTCTACAGATCCAGCTTTCAAGAAACTGGTGATTCGTGCAGAAGACAATAAAGTGGTAGTGAAAAAGAGTCACCAAAAGGCTTTTCAGAAATTGCTCATGGAGCATGGATACTTGAATACGCTTTCGTAAAAAGTTCCTTACAATTTCCCATTCACTGTTTTTTATATGCTCTCTGACTCTTTTTAGTAAAAAGGATGAAAACCAAACTCACCACAAGTAAAACCAAGGAAATCTGTACTGTTCGTACAACCAACATATATGCCTGGTTGAATCCTGTTGCTGATGTATGTTTGATGAGGATACCAAGATATGCCCAGATGAGAGTTGCATTATAAGCAGCATCTCTTGAACGAATAGAAACAGTGATGCCTAGCAACATGCCGATGACAATCAAAGCACTTGCCCAGATAGGTTCAGAAAGACCGAATCCTTTCCATCCGAGGTCTACAAACAGTGTCGTGGCATTGGCGATGGTAGCTACAGTTATCCATCCAAAATAGACGGAGAAGGGGAGTCTGATGAAAAAATACTCTTGCTTTGAGAGAACTTGGTTTTTCAACAAGAGGTGGATGTTGATCAAGGAAAAGAGAATGAGAAGCATCAAGACCATGGAAAGCATGATGATCTGATAGTGCCAGCTAAATATCCACAAGGTGTTTGCGATGGAAGAAAAGGCAAACAGATTGCCGATTCTTGTAACGAGAGCTGCATGTTCTTCATTACTTTGCTTCTGGAAGATACCGAGCTGATAGAGCGTGTAGAGGGCAAGCAACAAGTAGATTACACCCCATATAGAGAATGTGATTCCTGCAGGTGCAAAGAGATTCGGGTATGCATTGGAAACATCTCCTGTTGTTGCACCTGCAATGGGAAGAATGTTTGCCAAGGCATTGACGGTGATCATCAAGAGGAAAGTCAGGGCAACCAGAATGGAAAGGGCGGGAATTTTCTTTCTTGTATACATTATCATCGATCCTCCTAGAACAGATGATAGCATGAAGCAACCGCTTGATGTACAATAATCTAGTAAAGGAACCGTTGGAAGAAATTAGGTTTAACCAAGATGTTCTGGTTGTTGACATAATTATTCATCTAGGAGATGCTTAAAAAAACAGAATGCTTTTGGTAGGATTTTACTTCCTGCCTTTTGCCATACTTTACTAGGAGGCCTTTATGTACAAACCAAATCCTGATCGTTATAACGAGATGCACTACAATACGTGCGGTAAGAGCGGATTGAAGCTTCCAGCTGTATCACTTGGACTCTGGCATAATTTTGGTGATGCCACATCGCTGGCAAATTCTCGTAAGATGATTCATACCGCATTCGATTTAGGTATCACCCATTTTGACCTTGCAAACAATTATGGTCCTCCTCCGGGTTCCGCAGAACTCAATTTTGGTAAGCTGCTGGCACAGGATCTTGCATCCTATCGTGATGAACTGATTATTTCCACCAAAGCAGGATATTTGATGTGGCCAGGCCCCTACGGGGAATGGGGAAGCCGCAAGTATGTATTGTCAAGTCTCGATCAGAGTCTGAAAAGGATGGGACTCGACTATGTAGATATTTTTTACTCACATCGCTTCGATCCAAACACACCGCTTGAAGAGACCATGGGCGCTTTGGAAACAGCCTATAGGCAGGGAAAAGCCCTGTATGTAGGCATTTCTTCCTATTCGGCGAAAAAGACGCGGGAAGCCTATGAAATCCTTTCTGCAAAGGGGGTCCCTGTTTTGATTCACCAACCATCGTATTCGATGCTCAACCGTTGGGTGGAAGAAGAACTGCTTGATACGTTGGGAGAATTGGGAATCGGGACGATCTGTTTTTCGCCGCTGGCACAGGGTATGTTGAGCGATAAGTATCTCAAGTCCATTCCAGAGAACAGCCGTGCTGCAAAAGAGGGGACCGCCCTTTCTGCGAAGTTTCTTACCGCTGAAAACCTGGAAAGGATCAATAGTTTGAATGAGATTGCCAAAACCAGAGGCCAGAGCTTGGCTCAGATGGCTTTGGCGTGGTGTCTCAGGCGCAAGGAAATCACATCTGTTTTGATCGGTGCAAGTTCCTCTGAACAGATTGCAGAGAATGTAGGAGCCTTGCAAAACCTAACATTCACTCCTGAAGAGCTTAAGCAGATAGATCTCTATGCTCAAGACGGGAACGTCAACCTTTGGGTGAGATCAAGTACTGAAGGATAATATCGTCTGGTTCAATGGTATGGCCGCGTCTTAGTCAGATGCGGCCAGTTTTGTATAGAGGATATGGATTGACTAATGTATTGTACTCTGTTATATTTTACACAATTGAAATGTATGCAAGGAGTATACCATGTCAGATATAACTACAAAGAGCCTCTATGATTTTACAGCGAAAACAAACAAAGGTTCAGAATTCTCATTTTCATCGCTAAAAGGTAAACCAGTCTTGATCGTCAACACCGCCAGCAAGTGTGGTTTCACCGTACAGTATGCAGGATTGGAAAAACTCTATCAGGAATATAAAGACAAAGGCCTGACCATCATAGCGTTTCCTTGCGATCAATTCGCCCACCAAGAGAAAGGAAGCGATGCTGAAATTGCAGAATTCTGTAAAGTCAATTTTGGGGTGACGTTTCCTCTCATGACAAAAATTGAAGTGAACGGAAAACAAGCACATCCCCTCTATGTCTGGTTGAAAAAACAAGCCCCAGGCACCTTGGGCTCTACCATCAAATGGAACTTCACCAAATTTCTGGTACATGGTGACGGAACTACAGTACAGCGGTTCGCTCCCACTGATGAACCAGAGACTTTGCGGCCGTTCATCGAGGAGGTGCTGTAAATGGCCTATCCTCAATTGTTGCTTTCCAATCAACTCTGCTTTCGATTTTATGCCTTGGAGCGAGAATTGATGGCAGCGTACAGACCAATGCTTGACCAGTTGGGCCTTACGTATGCCCAATACATAGCCATGCTCTATCTATGGGAACATGAGAAAGCGACAGTAGGGGAGCTTTGTGCGGCCCTCAGCCTGGATACGGGAACCGTCTCTCCTCTACTCAAGCGCTTGGAAAGTGCATCTTTGGTTACCCGAAATCGTCTTGTACGTGATGAACGAACCGTAGAGATTGCTCTCACCGATAAAGGAAAGATGCTGGAAGAGCAAGCACAGAATATACCTGGTCACATTGCCTCTTGTCTATTGAGCAAAGATTTAGATGAACAGGGCAAGAAATATGACCAATTGCGTGCTATATTGGATGAGACACTCGAACAATTGCAAATGAGCAGGCTTGAAAGATCAAAAGAAACCTAAAGGAGAGAAAAAGCATGAACATGGTGAAGAACAGAAAATGGGTTTTGCTATCGGTGAGTTTGTTTTCTTTGGCGTTTTTAGCTTCCTGTGCAACCAGCGCCTATGCAGACGATCCACTCAAGACGGTAGATGAGCTGGAACTTGGGAGGTATTTGGGAGGCTGGTATGAAATAGCTCGCTACCAACATGGGTTCGAGAAGAATCTTGTCGGTGCCAAGGCTGAATACTCCCTTCGTGATGATGGAAGAATCCAGGTTGTCAACAGTGGATTCAAGAATACC
>JAQVVB010000204.1 GCA_028699215.1 Sphaerochaeta sp.
TATTGCCCGGGCATGTGGGATGAACTGATCTTCCACTCCGGCTAGAAAGACCGTATCGAACTCCAGACCTTTTGAAGCATGAATGGTCATGAGTGCTATTTTGCCACTGCCGTCTTCATCCACGTGCTCTTTTCCTGCAATGCTGATTCGGTTGATATAGTCGAAAATCGAAGAACTTTTGTTTTCTGGGTTGCGTTCCCAACGTGCAAACATGTCGCAGAGCATCGTGATTCCTTTCATCTTGAAATTCACGATGTTTTCATTATCTGGATGTTCTCCCTCCAGATGTTGTTTGTATGCAATCTCGTGTATCAGTGAACGGAGAATCATATTGCGGTTGGAATGGGTGGAGAACAACTGATGATGATAGTCTTCAATGAGATCGACAAAACGCTTGATGGTTCTCTGCATTCCTTCCTTAATCTGGCCATCAGTTGCGATTGCCATGAGCGATAATGCACTGAAGAGTGAACAAGCATGGTCATCGGCAACTTTGCGCATTTTTTCCAGTGTTGCCCGTCCGATACCTCTTCTTGGTGTATTGATGATTCGTAAAAGGTTGATATCATCATCTTGATTTGCCAATACTTTCAGATAGCTGATGATGTCCCTGATTTCCTTTCGGTCAAAGAAACTTTGTCCTCCAGTGACTTGGGAAGGCACTCCTCGTTCGGTGAATCTGGTTTCCAACGTATCGATGAGGTTGTTGGTCCTTACCAAAACACCAAAATCAGAAAATGGACGATTTTCTTTTTTATGTTGGAGTACTATCTGATCGGCGATTACCGCAGCTTCATCTTCATCATTCGCTGGATGGATCAATCGAATTGAACTTCCTTTGCCGCTTTCCGTCCAAAGTTTTTTGTCTTTTCGCGTCTGATTATGCACGATGAGTTTATTTGCAGCTTCCAGGATGGTTCCTGTGGAGCGGTAGTTGCGTTCCAATTTAATTTCCAGGCGTTCTGGAAATTCTCGTTCAAACATCACCAGATTTTCATAATTTGCCCCTCTCCAGCTGTAAATGCTCTGATCGTCGTCACCGACAACACAAAGATTACGGCTCTCTTGGGCCAACATCTCAACAACCCTATATTGGGAGAGGGAGGTATCCTGGAATTCATCGACGAGAATATGGGTATAGCGATTCCTCAAAGCTTGGAGTATTTCTGGTTTTTTCTCAAAAAGATCCAACGGCTTCATGATCAAGTCATCAAAGTCCACGGCGTTGTAGGCCTTGAGATGCTTCTCATATTCAATGTAAAGGTTTCTGATCTTGTCTGAAGCACCAGGAGCAAACACCTTGCGTCTGGTTTTGATGTCACTGAAAAGAGAAGAGAGTTCAAAGAGATCAAAACTTTCCACAACATAGTCAAGGTTGAGAATGACTTCCTTGATCAAAGCATTCCTGTCGTTTGTATCGTAAACAGTGAAATTGTTCTTGAATCCAAGATGTTGTATATATTGCTTGAGTACACCCATCCCAAACGAATGGAATGTAGTGGTGGTCAGTTTTTTGAGTTTCAGATCGGTCAAGGAACGGATGCGTTCTCCCATCTCCTTGGCCGCCTTGTTGGTGAAGGTCAAAGCCAAGATGTTTGACTCGTCTATGCCGCTTTCCAGCATATGGGCGATACGATACGTGAGCATTCGGGTTTTTCCACTTCCTGCTCCTGCAATGACCAGCAGAGGCCCATCAAGGGTCGACGCAGCAAGACACTGCTCTGGATTGAGTTCTTTTTCTAAATTGAAATGCATTTTACCTCAGAATCGTTTGATGAATACAGAGTCCAGCCCAACTCCCAAAGCAACGATGGAAGTAACGATGAGGCCGGAGATGATGACTCCGCCGAATACTGCCATCATGGTCTTTCGCTTGTCAAGACCTAAAATCCAGGAACCAAGGGTTCCTGTCCATGCTCCAGTAACGGGGAGGGGAATGGCTACAAAAAGCATGATTCCCCAATACCCATACTTATTGACCTTCGGAGATACTCTTTCTTGTGCACGAATGACAAACCGGTCGAAGAACGATGCATACCACTTCCAGTGGGCATGGAACAGCGTATGGACAGTGGCAAGGAACGTATAGCAGATAGGAGCGACCATAGCATTCACCAGTATGCAGAGAGGGGCGGCTAAAAAAAGTGAGACTCCATTGAAATACGCAAAAGGAATACCGCCTCTCAGCTCGCTGATGGGGAGTAATGACAAAAGAACACTAAAAAACAGGGTGGATGCTTCCATGGACGGTTCCTTTATACGATTGGTTGCTCATCGATGACGATGGCATTTGCAGGACATACTTCATGACAGCAATAACAACGAACACACGCTCTGGTATCAATGAGAATCCTTTTATTTTCTAGAACCAAGGCTGAAGCTGGACATATCTCAATACACTTGCGACACCCGATGCAAGGATCAGGAAGGAAGACCGGTGCTTTTCGTTCATTCTTGACTTTCCAACGAATATAGCTGCTCAAGAAGAAAGGTTTGATCAGGCTATGGAAAAACTTAGTTTTTTGTTGTTGTTGGATACGCTTGAAGTTTTCAAGAATCAAGGTGTTAGGATCAAGAAGAGGGTAGTCGGTGGGGATGGAACCAAGATTTCGTTTCAGACCTTCACTGATAATAGGAATGGAATGAGGATCATACCCCATGATCATCGCTTGGGCATAATCCAACGCAATGAGGTCAGAGGAAGCGAGCAACAATCCAAGATGACGAGGAATCCCATTGGCAGGCCCTGCTCCTTCCATACCGATGATTCCATCCATCAAGGCAAAAGAAGGCTTTGAAAGTTCAAGAATTCCAATGATGAGGGATGCAAACTGTTCCCTGGTCGGGAATTGTACATGACAGGGGCTTTTGTGAAGATTCGGAATGAGTCCGAAAAGATTTTTTACTGCCCCAGTGCTGTACATGAGTTGATGGGTCTTGAACTTGGGCAAGCTGAAGAGCAGATCGATTTCTTCAAGGATGGATGCAAAAGGCAACTGTTTGTTATGCGTATAAGGAACCAACTTGGTTGTTGGATTCTTGGTGAAGTCGACCCATTTGACGTCCTCCTCCTTACACACCTGATACACCCCGCAATTTTTAGGAAGAAAAGAAGGCCCCTGTAAGCCAGGAGAGTCCCCCACGAGTATTTCCTTGGCCCCATGCTTTTTCAAGAGACGAATCATTGAACGCAGAACGGCAGGATTGGTGGTGATGCATCTATCTTCTTTTGCATCAGAAAGGATATTAGGCTTCAGCAACACCCGTTTACCTGAAACATTCGGCATGTTGGATGCAAGGCAGGCTGTTTCCACAGCATTATCGACAAGAGCCTGGTCATAATTCTCACATGCGATGATAGCAACACTACTCATGAAACTCTCCTGATAAGACAAAAATATAAAGGACCTTTACCCTGGGAAGTATCTGGAAGCATAATGGAGCCATAGCTTTTCCGTTCACTTTCGGAGGCATGGATTTCTTCAATAGAAAACCTGTCTGAGCGTTTGGTGAAGAGTTTTTCTATGATCAATTCATCTTCCATGGGATTGATGGCACAGGTGCTGTATAGGATGTAACCACCAATTTTCACTGCCTCCAAGGCTGCGGCGAGCATTGCAAACTGCTGGATTGCCAAATGCTTGGGCCTTGCCGGTGTCCATTCTTTCAATGCAGTTGGGTCAACAAGCACATGCCGTTCACTGGAACAAGGGGCATCCAGCAAAATGCGGTCATACGCTTGTTGTTCGTACAATCCCCATTTGGTCGCATCATGACCGGTGACGGTGATGGAGGGTTTCCATTCATCAGGTACATGGCTCTCAATCACTGACTTCAAGCGGCCTCTTCTCGTAGCCGACCTGTCATTAGAGGTAAGATGTCCCGTCCCTTCCAAAAGAGATGCCAGAACCAGGGTTTTTCCACCAGGAGCCGCACACATGTCAAGGACGCTGTCACCTTTTTGGACATTGAGTAATTGAGCAGCGATGAGAGATGCTTCATCGAGAAAATACGCTTGTTTCAGCTGTTGTTGAAAAGCGATGGGTTGACGTTGCGCGAGCAAAGCCTCACGCAAAATCGGCCAACGTTCTTGGAATATAGTTTGGTAATAGGAATCGAAAAGTACATCTCCTTTTCTATCCTTGATTTTTTTTCCCATGAGCTGACTGTAGCGGATTTTCTTCCTCTTGTGAACCTTTAGTTGGTATGCTATATTCGGTCATGGCATATATTACAGCATTTTTAGAAGGTATCATCAGTTTCATCAGCCCCTGTATACTTCCTATACTGCCTCTTTATTTCTCATATCTGGCTGGAGGAGTGGCAGACTCCTCGAAAAAGGGAGTGCTGTTGAAAAATAGTCTGGCCTTTGTCTTAGGCTTTACGCTCTTATTTGTTGCTCTCGGAGCAGTATCAACGACAGTTGGACAATTCTTGAGCAGGCACCTCGATCTTCTGAATAGAATTGGTGGAGTTCTGGTAATTCTTTTTGCCTTGAACAATCTAGGGGTGACACTCATCCCAGCCTTCAACGCAACACACAAATTTCAACTCAAGAGCCTGCAAAACATGAATATTCCAAAATCCATCCTTTTTGGGTTGGTTTTTGCTGTTGGATGGACTCCTTGTGTAGGTCCCCTTTTAGGGTCCGCTCTCATGATGGCGGCAAATGCTGAACAAGTCTACAAAGGGATGCTGACGCTGTTGGCCTATGCATTGGGACTCGCCCTTCCTTTCCTTTTTTCAGCAATCTTGCTTGAGCAGCTTGAAGGCGTGTTTTCAGCCATCAAGAACCATGCAAAAGCAATCTCGATTATCAGTGGGGTTTTATTACTGGTATTTGGCCTTGCCTTGGTACTGGGATTCAACCCTGCCGCTTTGTTTCTATAGGAGTACTATACATGAAAAAGAATACACGGACCTTATTGATCACACTCATATCCTTCATCGTCGTCATCGTCATCGCAGCAGTTGCGTATGAATCGCTCAAGGACAATACGCCTTCGGTGTCATTTGTACCTGATATTGCAGTGAATAAGGATTTGGAAGAGAACGCAGAGGATGCTCTGCCAATAGAACCAGATACAACCGTTGACCAAGGATCTCCTGCTGAGGATCAACAAGCAGAAGCTGTCATGCCCGATATCCCTTTGACAAGACTTGATGGAACCTTCACTTCGTTTGACGCTGTTCGAGAAGGAAAGCCTGCTATCATCAATTATTTTGCATCTTGGTGTCCACCCTGCAAGCAGGAACTTCCTCATTTTCAACAAGCCTATGACCAATGGGGAGATCAGATAAGCTTCATTTTCCTTGATGCCTTGGATGGTCAG
>JAQVVB010000205.1 GCA_028699215.1 Sphaerochaeta sp.
CAATCAGCTTCGTTCTTTGGTCAGTGAGAGCGATGCATTCATCAACTTCTTGCTCACCCTAAGCATTGGGGTCACGGAACTTAAGGGAAATGATACCATTGAAAGTCTCATTTCTCGTACTGACAAGTCACTCTATATGGCAAAAAATGCTGGCAAGAATCAGGTTTTTTTACAATCATAAGCAGAAATTCAGTGAATCGGTACTTCTGATAAATATTCATAATTTTTTCTATCCTTTTGCTGGACATAACATTTACAAGACTGAACTTGGTATAAAAAGACTAAAAACGTAAAACATTTGCATAATCAAAGATGAGCGTTTAAGCTTATAGGTAGTTCGATTATGGAGAAATAGTATGCAAACACGCCCATTTGGTCCGGAAAGATTAATGGTTTCAGAAGTTGGATTGGGAACTTGGCAGATAGGCGGTTCTTGGGGTACCGTTGACGAAAAGACTGCCATGGAGATTCTTACTACCGCCACAGAAGAAGGCATCACCTTTTTTGACACCGCTGATGTGTATGGGGATGGAAGAAGTGAACTGCTTATTGGTGAGTTCTTGCGTACCCATGCCAAAGATGTTTTTGTAGCCACTAAGCTAGGCAGGGGATCCGATCCTGGATGGCCTGATAATTTTACATCAAAGAATATCATCAAGCATACTGAGGCTTCATTGAGCCGTTTGGGATTGGAACGATTGAATCTCACTCAGCTGCATTGCATTCCTCGAGAAGTCATGGCTGAAGGTGCTGTTTTCGACACGCTTCGGGATTTGAAAAAGCAGGGAAAGATAGAAAACTTTGGGGCAAGTGTTGAAACGGTAGAAGAGGGTCTGCTTTGTCTTGAACAAGAGGGGCTTGCTTCTCTCCAGGTGATTTTCAATATCTTCCGCCAAAAACCCATCCATGAGCTCTTCAAGAAAGCTCAGGAAAAAAATGTATCCATCATTGCACGTGTTCCTTTGGCCAGTGGGCTTCTCACCGGCACCATGAACAAGTCGACTACTTTCGCACAAAGCGACCACCGCAACTTCAATCGCGATGGAGCGTCATTCAATGTTGGGGAGACGTTCGCGGGAGTCCCGTTTGAAAAGGGTGTAGAGCTTGCCGAGGAGTTGCTGACCATGAAGCCTGAGGGCATGACGTTAGCTCATATGGCTTTGCGTTGGATTTTATATTTTGATGCTGTTACAGTGGTCATTCCTGGTTCCAGTCGTCCTGCTCAAGTGACGGCTAATGCTTATATTTCAAGTCTTGCTCCGCTCAGCAAGGAACTGCATGCAAAAATCCAGGATTTTTATGAGCACAAGGTTGCCCAACATATTCGGGGTGTATATTAATCGTCTTTGATACAGCAGATAAAACGTAGTTGCCTGTTCTTCAGTGAAGGTCTTTGTTTGACTGAAAGAATCGGCAACTACGTTTTTTTATATACAGAGTTCACGGAAATACAACTTTCTTGGTTCGCCAGAAAAATCGCCCTTCCCAAACCCACTTCAAAGGGATTTTTCTAGAGTACTAATCCAGCACCAACATACGGTCTTATTGAAGTAAGAGAATAATCTGCATCCCAATCACCCGTGCCATTAAGATTCGTATAACATAAGAAACTATGGTCAACCAATACTCCCAGATTCATGAAAAACTTATCTGTTGCACAAATATTAACACCTACATCCACACCAAGACCGAACATGAGACTCATCATGCAATCTGAATTTTCAGTAGTGGTGAGCATTTGGACGCTTGGTCCCAAACCTAAATACACATTACTTGTATTGCTGATATTCTTTTTATATGCTGGTCCCAACATCATTCCCAAAAGACTTTTAAAATCAGTATCCGAGTAGGAATAATCCAAGGAAGTTCCCATGCTCTCAATTTCTCCACCGGTAGGAAGCAGGAATGAATTATGGCTAAAAATTCCAGTGTTTTCATTCGGGGCGAAATCATAAGACTTAAAAAAACTACCAAATGAATTCAGCGTTGTTTTAACATCTGTCCCATAGATAGTCGAATTTTCCGTTGCTCGACTGATTTCACCACCAACTGAGACCCATTCTTCTTTGTTCCCAGTGGAAAATGCTGAAACCGTGAGCAGTAGTAAAGCAAACAACATGACTTTTTTCTTCATTTTTATTTCCTTATCTTTATGTATTGTTTTAAAGAATTTTTTTTTACTTGTATGTATGAGTTTCATTACCAATATGATTTTTTGAAGCCCATTCCAGTTCAATGGTATACCCATTGAGTGTCATTTTCTCATAACCATCTTCTGGATCATCACGACTTGATTCAACATTCCGTTGATAATCCCATCAATACAAGGAGGGACCTGAGGAGTAGAGCGTTATTTCAAAATATACAGGTAGAAAGAGGTTTTGCTATCCAAGAATAGGCCAAAAATGTTGTACTATCTTCACCCATTGTGCATCCAGTAGTCAAAAGCAACAAAACCAAACAGATTTATCCAAAAATATTTTCTCATGGTTAAAATCCCAATTTTTTCACCGGCAGCTACAATAGCATGAAATAAATATGAATTGGAATAGTGTTTTTTCTTTTTCTTCTCATTTTGCATATGGCCTGCAAAGAGGGCCGTTAGGGTCCTCAATTACGGCCAGCGGGCATTTAGTGCCGGCCACTAAGAATTGGTGACCGGCAGCAACTTTTCTAGGACTTCTCCACCAAAAGGACAAACCCTTGGTCGATCAGTCTCCTGCGTATTCCATCAGGCATCGCATAGTCATCAGAAAGCCCAAGGTACCTATTCCATGTCTCAGGATTGTACTGCGAGCTTATGATGGTGGATGTGCCCAACTCATCCCTTTGCTTCAGAAGGGTAAAGAGAATGATTGCCCTCTCCTCCTCAATATGGGTGACCAGGAAATCATCCAAGATCAGGACTTGGATTCTGGAGAAGTACCGTATTCTCTTCTGGTATTTTGCCAAATCTTTCCTTTTCAGGATGCACAGGTCATCAAGCAACATGGTGAAGTCAGAGAAATATACCCGATAGTTAGCATTGCAGGCTGCCACCCCAAAGGCTTTCGCTGCATACGTCTTGCCAGCCCCACTTTCCCCAAGAATTGAAAGATTCTTCCTGTCTTGGATAAACTCCAAGGTGGACAGCTGGCTGATGATATTGTCATTGTATATCCGTCCGTTTCCCGTACGCAGGTTCTCCATCTGGGCATCGCACCCGTTTAGCTTGCCTAGCCTCAGGCTCTTTTCCCTTTGGGAGTTCCTTTGGGCAACATATTCCTCAGTTATAATCTCCCTCAATGCCTGTATGGGCGTAAAGGAAGGAAACCCAGGGGTTCTTGCCAACCGGTCCAAACTTTCGGCCATCCTGTCCAATTGCAGGTATTCAAGCATCCCTTCTATATCTTCTGTGTTCCTTGCCATCATTTCGCCTCCTGTTTTTCAAGCAGGGCTTGTAATGAATAGCGATTGCCGTCGACCTTGAATGTCTCCGTACCGGCAGATGCCATCCCATCTTCTCGAACGACATCCACCTCCTGGTCCTCTGAAAAGGTTATGATAGTGTTCTTTATATAGTTGTAAGTGCATTTACCTCTGATAACAGCCTCGCAACAGCATGCTTCAAGAGCTTCTTTTGAATATTTTTTGGAGAAACCCAATACTCCCACACATTTTCTGTAAGCCTGTTCTGGATACTCCACCGATCCCAGCATCTTGTCGATGACAAATCTGGCGTTTACACCAATCTTCGATGCCCTGCCCTGGAAATAGGGGACACTCCACTGCAGGTAGTCCGAATACATTTTGGGAAGGTGATTAGGCTCTGTGTTCCAGGACCCCGGCGAATGCGAGCGCACCCACTTCCAGATAAGTTCTCCCGTTTTCAAATAAATACTGAGCAGGGAGAAGGTCGCGCGGACCTCTACTTTCTGCTTCACAAAACGCTCTGGGATGCTGTAGAATGAATTATCGAACCGGATATGGAAGTCCTGGTAGACTCTTACCTCTTTCCTTTCCAGATATTCGTAGTCTGTTTCTGGTAGGGGTAAGAGCATTTCTCTTTCCTGGGAGTTGAACAACTCAAGCCTTGAAGAGGGCTTTGCAGTGAATGGCGCAGCATTCATGGCCGCAAGACGCTTCCAGAGCTCGGCATTCAGGTCTGACAGGGAATAGAAGACCATTTCCTGCATCTCAATGAGTATTTGCTGGGTGATAACCTTGACCGCCCCTTCAACATGGGGTTTGAATTTTGGTTTTCTGACTTTTGCAGGAAGCAGAGTAGTGTTGTAATGGTCAGCCCATTCCTGGAAATCCTTGTTGATGACAGGGTCTATCCAATCCTTGTTCTCGATGACAGCGACCTTGCAGTTGTCATTTGTAGTTACTGGAGTGAGACCCCCAAAGAAGTGTACTGCATTCGTATTTACAGCCAACCATCCCTGAACATCACATTTGACCAGGCCCTCGGCATAACTATAGTCACTGAATGACATCGTTGCTATGAAAATGGTGACCTTTGTGTTGAAGTCCCCTGTGTACAGGTTTTTCAAGCGTAATTGCATTCCTGCATAGTCCAGTTCAACATTTTGGCCAGGAAACCGCGGTATGTGACACGTAAAGTTTTTGGCTCCCAGCCAAAGACTGAAATGCTTGCAGAATTGTCTGTAGCTGTAGGGCTTTCGCATTCCTTCAGGAGAATTCCTGTTACCGACAGCATTGTACTTTCCCCACAGATGTTTGAGCGTCTCTCCTTTCTTCGCAAGCGCCTGGTAAATAGCCTCACAGTCTGGCTCCACATACAGCAAGGAAGAGGAGACTCCCCCCTTCTTCTGATACAACAGATCATAGAGGGTTCCGTTTGATACGTCAGATTTCAAAGGAAAAGACAATTCCCTGCAATCTTTGAACCGTTTGAGAAAATCATTGACGGTGGTCTTGCTGCACCCAAGACTTGCGCCGATTTCCCTGCTACTGAAATGCATGAGGTAATGCATTTTTAGAATTTGGACATAGTCGATCATATTCGACCTCCAATAGAAAGATGACACCACACAAGCGGTGTTTCTCTGACTATAATGTAGGTCATGGTATGGTTGGCCGTGATTAAACGCCCGCTGGCCGGAATTGAGCGCCCCCTTGGCAGTTAATGCAGGCTATATGCAATTATTGAAGGAATCAAAAAGAGCTGGGCAGATTGCATTGAAAAAGATTCGCAGATCTTTGATTGCAAAATACTTCAAGCACGTTGGGTCACTAATAAAAGCGCTCTAAATTTATCTGAATATTGCG
>JAQVVB010000013.1 GCA_028699215.1 Sphaerochaeta sp.
TTCGGCAGGGTGAATGAAACACACCCCATAGAGGTGTTTTCTTTGAGATATGCATGCATCTGAGCAAAACATTTCTTGTCATCTCCTCCACTATTGCAGGCAAAAAGATAGACCGGCTTTCCCTTAATTACTGCATGAGCAAGAAACGTCCTGACAGGTGGAGCCATGGTACCAGCCCAGGTAGGAGTCCCAACGATAATTGCATCATAAGAATCGAGTTGCAGCATTTCATTGGAAAGCTTTGGTTTCTCATGGAACGTTGCACTCTTCCCACCCCAGAAATACTTTCCAAATGATCCTGTAGGAAAATCCTTTTTAGGAATCAGACGTATTAGGTCTCCAGAAATCTGTTTGCCCATTTTTTCTGCAATGAAGTGAGTATGCCCTTCTAAGGAATAGTAGACGATTGCTATTTTCATATTAAAGTTTTCCTTACTGATGGAACAGTCAAAGAATATCATGAAATTCAAGGCGATGCACGCCTAATCGACTGGCTTGCAAGACCTCTTATTCTCCACTATAAATAGAGCTATGCAAAAAATACCTGAAGGACTCATAGATTCCCATTTTCACCTGCTCTCCATGCAGAAAAAAGAGATTGAAAGCATCAAATTGCTTGAAGAAATGAAACTACTCTCAATGACAGGCATTGATGTAGGTGTAGATTGTGATGACCTTAAAGAACGTGCTCTCTTAACACAATCCTATCCTTTCATTCACCTGAGTGCAGGTATCGGACCTTGGGGAGTGGGAGACGACAATCCTCCCATACAGGAACAACTGGACACCCTCACTTCGTTGCTTGATTGCCATACGGTGTGTGCTATTGGAGAGATAGGATTGGACAACTACTGGAAATATGGAACAAAAGAACTCCAAGAACAACTCTTCACCTGTCAGATTGATATCGCCCAAGAACGCAAACTCCCCATCATCATCCACAACAGAGAGGCAGATGAACAGACTTTCCAAATCCTAGAGCAATACTCCTTCAAAAAAAGAGGTATTCTTCATTGTTTTCAAGGAACACAGGAACTTGCAGACCTTGCAGTGAAGAAGGGGTTTTTCATCTCCTTTGCAGGTAACCTAACATACAAGAACAATCAAAAGATACGCGACATACTCACATCCGTGCCTCTTGATCATCTGCTTTTGGAAACAGACAGCCCCTATCTCACTCCAGTGCCTATGAGGGGAAAACCCAACACACCTCTGAATATGATACATATCTATGAGATGGCATCTTCTCTTAAAGCAATAAGCGTAGAATCCCTTGTTTTGCAGATGCAAACAAATTTCCAATCATTCCTGACATAGGAAAACAAGTGCGTAAAAGCGGCAGTTCCGTCCCTATTCCTCGCATCGAAGGAAAGGCATCAAGAAAAGGAAATATGGGTTGCAAAGAACGGGGAAGATCATCACCGACGGCTAAAAGCAGCTGATCCTTAGGGACAAGATCTGCAAACCTGATGTCAACCACCCAAGACAGCGTGTCATCACTGGAAAAAAACACGGAGGGATTTTGAAGTTCCGGAGCAACGACCTGCAGCACCGACTGTGCTTGCATGGTTTTCACTATCGATTGAGCATACACTTCAGTCTGAGCGCTTGAACTCTGCTCTATTACCAACAGGTGTTCGTTGTCAAAGGTTTCCTCAAAGATTTTACCGGCACGCGATTCTAACGTGGTGAGCAAGGCCGTCATCAAAGGGGTGTCGGCTGATTTCTTTTTGAGATACAAGGCTGCTTCGTCCCATCCTTCTCCTTCTTGAACGATCAATATGAAGTCAAAAAGGCCTGCGTTGCGAGCAAGAGGTCCCATTCCAAGCAAAAGTGGTTGATTCTGAGGGAAAAAATCCTTCAATGAAAGATTTTGTTTGGATAGAAGTGCTGAGGACAAAGGAGAGAACACCATCAATTCTGTATTTTTGGGTAGAGAATACAACGTCTGTTCAGGTTTCCCCAGATCGATCGTTTTGGTTTGTACCCACAATCCCTGCTTGAACAATACCCAACGAACTGAAGTTTCATTTTTAGCCCAAACTGTATCTTCATACAAATCATCAAGTACAAAAACTGCTTTTGGCATGAAAAGATGAAGAGAGACCCCACCTAAACATGCAAGGAAAAACAAGATACCTAAGAATTTCAGGAGACCGTGCTTAGCAGACGACATGAAATAACTGTATCAGCGACCAGTGTTGAGGTCAACAAAGTCTTGTATACAGGCCAAGAAATAAATTGTATACAGGTTGACCAGCTTGGGCAGATTGGGTAAATTTGTACCGATACGACACGTTACCTCAAATAAGGAGCAACCTATGACATCCTATAAGGACCTCGGTCTGGTAAATACCAGAAACATGTTTGCAAAAGCAGTCAAGGGTGGGTACGCCATTCCTGCTTATAACTTCAACAACATGGAGCAGCTCCAGGCTATTATCCAGGCCTGTGTAGAAACAAAATCCCCTGTAATTCTTCAGGTTTCAAAGGGAGCACGCGATTATGCAAATATCAATTTGCTGAGAAACATGGCCCGCGGTGCTACAGAATATGCACAGGAACTTGGTTTCAATATTCCCGTTGTTCTTCACCTTGACCATGGTGATAGTTTCGAGACCTGCAAAGAGTGTATCGACAATGGATTCTCCTCTGTCATGATTGATGGATCACATTTGAGTTATGATGAAAACGTTGCCCTCACCAAGAAAGTTGTAGAGTATGCCCACCAATTTGACGTAACCGTTGAAGGAGAGCTTGGCGTTCTCGCTGGAATTGAAGACGAAGTATCCTCTGCAGTAAGTCATTACACCCAGCCTGGCGAAGTCATCGACTTTGTTTCAAAAACCGGTGTCGATTCCCTTGCAATCAGCATCGGAACCAGTCATGGTGCAAACAAATTCCAACCCGACCAATGCACACGCAATGCCGACGGTGTTTTGATTCCTCCTCCGTTGCGTTTCGACATCCTTGAAGAAATTGAAAAGAAGCTTCCAGGCTTCCCCATCGTACTTCATGGATCATCTTCAGTTCCTGTAGAATATGTTGATATGATCATTGAGTTTGGCGGCAAACTCAAAGATAGCGTAGGCATTCCTGAAGAACAGCTTCGCAAAGCATCCAAGAGTGCTGTCTGTAAGATCAACATCGATAGTGATGGACGTCTTGCCATGACTGCCATGATTCGAAAAGTCCTCGCTGAAAAGCCCGGTGAATTCGATCCCCGCAAGTACCTTGGACCTGCAAGAGCTGAATTGAAAAAAATGTACATGCACAAGAACATCAACGTGCTGGGTTCTGCCAACCAGGCCTAGCAAAACAGGTTAATCTTTACAGCCATCTGAAAATATTCAGGTGGCTTTTTTCCTATGATGGGCTTTGGTACTTTGACATATGTACTTGCATGTGCTATATTGGGTCCTGCTGGCTATATAGGCTGGCTAACCCTCACAAACACAGTGGTTTTCCGCGAAAACACTAAGGAGATCGATTGGCTACGAAGGATTTGAGGATCAATAGACAGATCCGTGCTAAAGAAGTGTTCGTCATTGACGCAGAAGGAAATCAGAAAGGCATCATGAGCGTCTACGACGCAGTTTTGCTTGCTGAAGGAGCTGGATTGGACTTGGTGGAGGTTTCCCCAAACGCAAACCCTCCCGTATGTAAAGTCCTCGACTTCGGAAAGTACAGATATGAGCAAGAAAAAAGGCTCAGAGATGCCAAAAAGAACCAAAGCATAATCAAGATGAAAGAAATTAGGATGCAGCCCAAGATTGAGAAACATGATCTTGAGACCAAATCCAAATTCATTGGCGATTTCCTAGCTGAGGGTAACAAGGTCAAGGTAAGCATCCGCTTCCGTGGCCGTGAACTAGCCCATACCGAATTAGGAAAAGTAGTACTGGACAAGATACTTGCTCAGCTTACTCTAAATGGTGTAGGGTACAACCTTGACCGAGACGCACTGATGGAAGGAAAAATGATGAGTATGATCGTCAGCCCTTCAAGAAGCATCCCTGCTCCCGTCAAGAAAGATCTTTAGAAACAGTATCCCGCATGGGATGTTGAATATGCTGCTCCAAGGGGATCTTGTTCCTTGTGAGCGCAAGTTGGAAGGTGCAAAAAAATGCCCAAGATGAAAACAAGACGGTCCGCTGCAAAGCGTTACCACGTTACCGGGACTGGCAAGGTCCGCTTTAAAAAGCAGGGTCTCCGCCATATTCTCACCAAGAAGAGCAGTAAGCGTAAGGGTAACCTTCGTGCTACTGGAATCCTCGCTGATATGGAAGCAAAAAGAGCCAAGACTATGCTTCCTTACGCCTAGGAGGGTGGGAAAATGCCAAGAGCAGTAGACGGAACAAAACACAAGGACAGAAGAAAGAAGATTCTTGAGCTCGCAAAGGGCTACTATGGTCGCAGAAGTACCAACAACCGTATCGCAAAAGATGCAGTTGCAAAAGCCGGTCAGTATGCTTACCGTGGACGTAAAGAACGCAAGCGTGATTTCCGCAAGCTTTGGATCGCCAGAATCAGTGCAGCCGTACAGGCAGAGGGTCTCAACTACTCTCAGTTCATGCATGGTTTGACTCTTGCAAACATCGAGATCAACAGAAAGGCTCTCTCCAATATGGCTATTGAAGACAAAGGCACTTTCTCTGCTCTCGTAGCGCAGGTAAAGGTTGTTCTGGACAAATAACTCCAGAACAATATGTTCAGATCTTTTAAAGGAGTTGCTATGTCAGTCGTCGATACCGTTCAGATGTTGGAACTGCGAACTAAAAAGGCCGCAGGTTTAATTGCAATGCTCCGCAAGGAGAAAGCTGAACTTCAAGAGAAGTTTGATTTGGTCAACACCCACAATGCCGAACTTGAAGAGTATGTCGAAAGTTTCGCAACGAGTAATAAAATCATTGAAGAAAGTATTGCCAATGCAATGGAGAATCTTGCATCCATTGAAGGTTTGGATGATATCCCTCTCTTTGACGATACGGCTCTTGAGCTGGAAGCAGCTGAAGGATTCACCAGCGGAGACTCCCTCGGATCAGAGGAAATCGACTTGGATGAACTTTTGGATGATACACCAGCACTCTGACAGAGCGCTTATTATGATCTGGACTATGTCCAAGAGAACGGGGCCTGATGGTCCCGTTTTCTTTTCTTTCACCCCTTTTATAAACTTTGTTCTTAATGTACGATATAGGTGCGGCAGGAGTTCCTGCCCTTGATATTTGACAAGTTTCCTGCGGTGTTCGCCCAGAGCATATAGTCTCTTGGCTCAACTTACACAAATGGGATACGGCATAGCTGATTTGCATTGATCCGACCTCTTTAGGGGTTTAATGGAACAGAATCTTCAGCACAACTGGCATCCCCCTTGAACCACAGGTTCAAGAGCATCCTCTGGTACCGGCACCGCAGGTTTTATCTTGCATACAGGAAAAATCCATGACAGAACCAAACAAAGCATTGAAGGATCTGGTCTATATCCACCTCCCCTCCTCAATGGAGCGAGATATTGACGATTTCCATGTTGACAGCAGTATTGAAATTCCCGTTCAGCTTCCTGAAGGGAAAACTACCATTGATACGACCACAGAAATCAGCATCGAGCAGATTGTTGCTGGGATGTTGAAGATCATCGCATACGATACAGAGCACACGCATTTCTCATACTATCGTGACTTTGTTCTTGCGGTACAAAAAGATGCTGTCAATGAGCTGAATCTTGCAGCTATTGCACAAGAGCAGAAGAGCAACCTCGATTTCGCAGAGGAACTTTTTCTAACCGTAAATCATCTATCTCCCCAAAGCGCCACATTCATTAATCTGGCGACGTTCTACAACAAGAGAGCAGCTTTGGATACTTCAAAAGGCACTTCATATGATTTCTATCTGCAGAAATCGTTGGACACCTTGAAAGAAGGCATAGACGTGCTTGGAGAAGACGCTCCCCTCCTCAACGAGTTGGGTTTTTTCCATCTTTACCAAGGAAACGTGGAAATAGCGAAAGAGTACCTCGACCGCTTTCTTGAAGTCGCCCAAATAGATGAAAAACGAGCCCATGTAGAAAAAATCATGAAAGACATCAACAGCAAACTTAATAATGATAAGGCTTTGATGCAGGCTTATGATGCCATTCAGATGAACAATGAAGAAAAAGCCCTTACTCTCCTGGAAACGTATCTCAACACCAATCCAAAGGTATGGAATGCATGGTTTCTCAAAGGCTGGTCGTTACGACGTCTTGATCAATACGCTGAGGCGGAAAAAGCATTCCTTGCTTGTATCTCCCTTGGGGAAACAAACAGTGACATCTACAATGAACTGGCAATCTGTTCAGTGGAAACAGGGAAGATGGAACTGGCAAAGACATATCTCAATACTGCTGTCGATCTCGATGAAAATAACATGACACTTTTGTCCAACCTTGCCTACCTTCATTTGAAAGACAATGAGTTGGATGAAGCGAGAAAGTTTTTGGAGTTGGCTCGCAACATTGACCAGAAAGATCCTGTGATCATCCAGCTCATGGCTGATTACGAAGCAGCAACTGGAGAAAAGCTCTCCTCCCCTGTCGTTCAGGAATTTGTAGATACAGCTGTTCTCAAGGAAAAGGAACAGGAAAAGGCCAAGAAAGAAAAGCCTTTCCATATCTCTGGTAAGGAAGACACTGATGATGTAGAAGTCTCTTTTGAAGAGGGATATGAAGAAGAGCATCATCACCATCATAGTGAAGAAGAGGATTTGTAAGACCATGCAGATACGCAGCACCTCAGCAGAGCAGACTACCGAAGTAGGCATCAAACTAGGAAATGCATGTAAAAGCGGAACCGTTGTTTCTCTTCGGGGAAGTTTGGGAGCCGGCAAAACGGTCTTGGCTAAAGGAATCGCTCAGGCACTGGGAATTAGTGAAGCAATCGTAAGCCCCACATTCACGCTCATACAAGAGTATCAAGGAAGACTGCCTTTGTATCACATGGATCTCTACAGACTCAGCGGCACCGATGAATTCGAAATGATCGGTGGAGAGGAGATGTTGTATGGCAAGGGCGTCACGCTGATCGAATGGAGTGAAAAGATTGAGGAGATGCTACCCGAATCAACAATTTTTGTTGATATTAGTATCATGCCTAACCAAGAACGCGTTATCACCATCGAAGGAATAGAGCTATGAATATCTTAGGAGTAGACACCTCGACAGAGGTCATGCACCTCGCCCTTGTCATAGGGGACGACCAATCGTTGTTTCAACGCTATGAAGTCCAGACAATACACACGGGTCTACAACCCTCAGAAACCTTAGTCCCCCAAATGCTTTCCTTGTGCAAGCGTAACGATTTGACCTTTAAAGACCTGGACCTGTTGGTCTGCACGAATGGTCCTGGCTCCTTCACGGGGCTGAGGATTGGAATGAGTGCCCTCAAAGGTATCGCCTTGGCAGCTGGCATCCCCATGGTCTCCATCTCAACGATGGATGTACTTTATGGGTGCGTCTCTTATTTTTCAGGAGCTGTGGTACCTGTCATCGATGCAAGGAAAAAAAGGTTTTACACCGCCATCTTTGCTGACGGGAAACGACAAACACCCGATCTCGATTGTGATACCCAAAAAATGGCAACACTATTGCAGGGACATCCTGAAACTCTGGTGACCGGCCCTGATGCTGCTGCTTTTGCAGCTCAATTGACAGGATATGAAGGAAGGCTTCTCATTGATGAAATCCCCAATGGCAATCTTCCTTTGACCTTAGTCAAACTGGGTTTGGAGAAGTACCGGAAGCTTGGTCCTGATGATATCGGAACAGGTCCCACCTATATAAGAAAAAGCGACGCTGAACTAGCATTACAAGAAAAAATACGTGCTTTGGAGGAACAAGAATGATAGAACAAGATATTCTCATTATTGGTTCAGGGGTTGCTGGAATGTCGGCAGCCCAATATGCAGCTCGTGCTGGTCGCTCAGTCACACTCCTTGAGGAACTTGCCCCAGGGGGACAGACCATGTACATCGATATGATTGAAAACTACCCTGGGTATGATCAACCCATCAGCGGCTATGAGATTGGTATGAAGTTCCAAGCCCAAGCTGAGCAGTTTGGGGCAAAATTGGTCTACGCTTCGGTTACGTCCCTTAAGAAGGAAGGTGATGTTTTCATTGCTGAAACCAGTGGTGAGACCTATCAAGCAAAGGCAGTCATTCTGGCTACCGGTGCAAAACACCGCCATCTTGGCGTTGAAGGTGAAGAGGAGTACTCTGGCAAAGGCGTTTCATACTGCGGTACTTGTGACGGTCCTTTTTTCAAGGGTAAAAAGATTCTGGTCATTGGGGGTGGAGATACAGCACTTACCGATGCAATCTATCTTTCCAAGCTTTCTGAGCATGTGACGATCATCCATAGAAAAGACCGCTTCCGAGCTCAGGACAATCTGATAGAACAGGTCAAGCGAAATAAAAACATCGAACTACTGATGCAACATACCGCAGTCAAGATTGTCGGTGACGGGAATAAGGTCACCTCCGTCGTACTCAAAGATCTAGTGGAGAACAAAGAATATTCCAGAGAGTTTGATGCTGCGTTCATCTTCGTCGGCATGCTTCCTCAGACAGGTCTTCTCGATAAGGACTTGCTGGATGAATCCGGGTATGTCATTACCAATGAAAAGATGGAAACCAAACTTGCCGGCTTATATGCAGCAGGGGATGTACGCACTACAGTTTTCAGACAGTTGATCACTGCAGCAAGTGATGGTGCAGTTGCAGCTCATTGCAGCAGCGAATATATTGATGCTCTTGAGGGAAGAGAATACCGCTAAATAGCGTTCTGAACTCATATATCACACTTTTCTCCTTGACGATGGTACGTCCTTAGTGTTCTAATTGAACCATGAATATATTCATGGTTTCTAGTGAATCGGTACCATTTTCCAAGTCAGGAGGGCTGGCAGACGTCGTAGGCGCTCTTTCATCAGCCCTCTGTGAGATTGGATCGGAGGTCCGAGTTCTCTTA
The DNA here is from genome assembly GCA_028699215.1 of Sphaerochaeta sp. Classification (GTDB taxonomy): domain Bacteria; phylum Spirochaetota; class Spirochaetia; order Sphaerochaetales; family Sphaerochaetaceae; genus Sphaerochaeta. The sequence continues at coordinate 9,008 of JAQVVB010000013.1, forward strand.
CCATGCTATGGTAGTGTTGATACCTCGGGCTTTGAGGACGTCCCCTTCAAGGTGAAAGTTTCGTTGTTGGAGAAGAAAGAAAGCCTCACTTTTCTTACAAAAGTCGTCGATCATGTCCATTACTATTTTCTTTGTCATCCCTTCTTCAATGATAGGCAAGGAATTTATGGGGAGACCTCCTTCGCTCCGTATAGCGACAATCTTGAGCGCTTCACCCTGCTCAACAAAGCTGCTTTGCCATTGTGCAAAGCACTTGATTGGAAGCCGGATGTCATCCACTGCCATGACTGGACGTGTGGATTCGTCCCCTATCTGCTCAAGGATTCAGATGATGCATTCTTCTCCAATACTAAAAGTGTCATGACCATACACAATCTTGCGTATCAGGGAGACTTCTCCCGATTGCAATTTTTATCAACTGATATGGAAGTCGACGAGAAACTATTCAGCGGGCTTACTCCTTATAAACGAGTGAACATGCTTAAGACCGGTCTCGAGTTTGCACATGCCCTTACCACCGTAAGCCCCACCTATGCACAAGAGATCCAAAGCCCTGAGTATGGATGCAACCTTGAAAGTCTCCTTACCAGACGGAAAGAAGTTCTTACAGGCATCATCAATGGGATTGATTATCAAGAGTGGAATCCAGAAACCGATGCGTTCTTGAACCATCACTTCTCCAGTAAAGATCTTGCAGGAAAAGCACGTACGAAAGCTGAGATCCAAGAGCAGTTCGGACTTGAAGTCAATCCAGACATTCCTCTCTTTTCCATGATCAGCCGTATCGCTGACCAAAAGGGTTTTGTTGAACTCTTGGAAGGAACGCCTTGTGCCTTGGAGAAAATGGTACGTGATTATCCTTTGCAGATGATCATCATTGGGACCGGCGACAAGCAAATGGAAGATACCTTGAAGGAATTGGGTAGTGTTTACAAAAATCTGTCCGTCAACATCCTGTTCTCCAATCGTGCAGCACATATTGTCGAGGCTGGTTCTGATTTCTTTTTGATGCCTAGCAGATATGAGCCTTGTGGCCTTAATCAGCTCTATTCCTTGCGATACGGGACAATGCCTGTTGCCCGCAAGACCGGCGGCCTTTCTGATAGTATTCTTGATCTGGATGAACATCCGAAAGAGGGAACCGGAATCCTCTTTGAAACAATGAGCCCGAGTGGTATACTTACAGCCGTAGAGAGAGCTTTACATTGGTGGGAAGACGGCCCCATGAAAGTCCAAGAAATTCGAATTCGATGCATGGAATCGGACAATACCTGGAAAAGGTCAGCCCGATCCTATCTTCATATATATGAAACCAGCTTAAGGGGGATGTAACATGGTAAAAAAAGAAAAAGCAATTGCGATAGTATTGGGTGGAGGTAAAGGAACGAGACTTTATCCGTTAACCATGGATCGCTCAAAACCTGCGGTTCCCTTTGCTGGAAAGTATCGCCTGGTAGATATTCCTATTTCCAACTGTATCAACAGTGGTATCAGGCAAATCTACATTCTGACTCAGTTCAACTCAGCATCCCTTCACAACCACATTGCGAACACCTATGTGTTTGACACGTTCTCCAATGGGTTTGTAGAGATTCTTGCTGCAGAACAGACAAACCAGACAGATACCTGGTATCAAGGGACAGCTGATGCTGTACGTAAGAATCTCAAGCACTTCCATGACCAGAATGCAGAATACTATATCATTCTCAGTGGTGACCAGCTCTATCGCATGGACATCCAGGATATGCTTGATCGTCACATTTCCAGTGGTGCAGAATTAACCATTGCAGCAAAGCCGATCAGCAGGGAACAAGCAACCGGTCTGGGAATCATTGGATGTGATGAAGAGGGGATTATCAACAAGTTTTATGAGAAACCTGCCAATGACCTGGATATTTCTGATTTTAAGGTACCTGAGTCCTATATGCTCTCTTCGTTGAATAAAAAAGTTGATCACTCCAATGAGTATCTTGCCAGCATGGGTATCTACATCTTCACCGCAAAGACGATGGAAGAGGTGCTCAATAACGACAAGAAGGACTTTGGCAAGGAAATCATCCCTGATGTGATGAAGCACAGAAAGGTTGCAACCTTTCTCTTTGATGGATTCTGGGAAGATATCGGAACAATCAAGGCATTCTACGAAACCAACCTCGATTTGACTTCAATCAATCCTCAGTTCAATTTCTATGACGAAGAAATGCCGATTTATACGCACCGTCGTCATCTTCCTGCCACCAAAGTGAATTTCTGTAATATCAGCGCATCCCTCACCTCTGAAGGGTCGATCATCACCAATGCCTATATCGTAAATTCAATCATTGGTGTCAGAACCTTGATAGAATCTGGGGCTTCACTTGATGGTGTCTACTGTATGGGAGCCTCATATTATGAGACACCTGAGGAAAAAGCTGAAAACACCAAGAAGGGCATTCCCAATATTGGCATAGGAAAAGGTACCATCATCCGCAAAGCCATCATCGACCAAAACGCAAGAATTGGAGATGGTTGCCGGATCGGTATTGATGACATCCCACGTCAAGAAGGGGATTTTGCCATGTATTCCATCCATGATGGCATCATTGTCATCAACAAAAATGCGGTCATCAAGAATGGAACGGTAATGTAAGGCAATTTTTGTGGAAAACGAGAGGATTGTAGAAATGCAATCCTCTTTTTTATTGAGTAAACCTCATAGACATCAAATACAGGAAATCCAATGAATGATCAGAGATCCTTGATTACATATTGATAACCTCAGTTTTTCCATAAAGGTGGTGATTCAAGAACTGGCCGACGATGATCAGTCGTCGGCCAGAAGAGGAGAAGAAAAGGAGGAGTTATCTGAGCTTCCAAGCCAGATCTGAAAGGAACAACTGCTGCTTCATTCCTTCCACACTTGATTGCTTGGAAATGTGAACAAATTCTACACCCATGATTTCACACCAATCTTCGAGCATCTGCGCATCGGCATCATAGCTGAGGGTTGAATGATGGGCTCCACCAGCAAGGATCCACAAATGGGCACCTGTCTTCAAATCTGGTGCTGGTTTCCACATAACACGGGCGACAGGAAGATTTGGCATTTTATAGATGGGTTTCACGACTTCAATATCTTGAACGATCAGCCTGAGTCTGCCACCCATATCCACCAAGGAAGCTACAATCGCATTGCCTGGGTGACCTTCAAACACCAATCGAGCGGGAGGTTCTCTCCCTCCAATACCTAATTCATGAATTTCTATCTTTGCTTTTTTATCGGACAGAGAAGGACAGACCTCCAACATATGGGCACCGAGAGAGAGCTCCTTGCCCTTCTCCAGATCATAGGTATAATCTTCCATGAAGGCAGTGCCTCCACCCATATTCTCGGTCATCCGTTTGATAAGCGAGGTCATGGCAGAGACCTTCCAGTCCCCTTCACCACCATAGCCGTACCCTTGCAACATCAGATCCTGAGAGGCAAGACCTGGTAGTTGGCGCATTTGCTGTAGATCTTCAAATGTATTGGTAAAGGCTTGGGCCCCTTCCCTATCGAGAAATTTTTTCATTGCCACTTCTTCACGTGCCTGATACCGTACAGTTTCCATGTCATCGGTAGCAAACTCATAAAGTTGTGCATAGATCTTCACCTGAGCATCAACTTCAGCTTCAGTTACGGCTTCCAGTTCATTGATGAGATCACCGACCCCCCAGGTATTGACCTGCCAACCGAGTTGCATCTGTGCACCGACTTTATCTCCCTCGGTAACAGCGACGTTCCTCATATTGTCTCCAAACCTGACCACCTTGAGATTCCTACTCTCTACAGCACCGACTGCTGATCGCATCCATCTCCCAAGGCTCTGCTGCACGTCTTCATCTTCCCAATATCCTACTACGATCTTTCTTTTCATCTGCATTCTGGCAGAGATGAAACCATGCTCACGATCACCATGTGCAGATTGATTGAGATTCATAAAATCCATATCAATTTCTTTATCAGGAATGTTTCTGTTGAACTGGGTATGAAGATGGCAGTATGGCTTTTGTAAAAGCTCAAGACCATTGATCCACATTTTCGAAGGGGAGAAAGTATGCATCCATGTGATGATACCTGCGCAATTATCATCATAGTTCGCTTCCTTGACCCATTTGGTAATTTCATCAGTGGTCTTCACCGTTGCTTTATAGACTACTTTGCAGGGTATCATTTTTGCATCATTGAGATTGGATGCCATAATCTGCGCATGTTCAGCGACCTTCTGTAAGGTCTCAGGCCCATAGAGGAACTGTGAACCTACAAGAAACCAAAATTCAAAATCTTTCAACGGCTTTCTATTCATGCTTGTTTCCTTCTTTATACACAATCTTTTGTTCTCTCTAAGTAATCAAACCAATACGTTATGCAAAAACTAACTGAATCAGGATTTTTTCTGCTTTGAAACCAAATCGATTGTAACAGCTCCAAGGAGAACCATACCTTTCACAATCTTCTGGATATCAGTGGAAAGACCGACCAAAGACATTCCATTGTTCAGGATACCCATGATCAATGCACCTACGACAGCACCTAAAATAGTACCTGAACCACCAGCGATTGCGGCACCACCGATATAGCAGGAAGCAATTGCATCCATTTCGAAGCCATCACCGGCCTTAGGAGTTGCAGAAGCATTTCTGGCAGAAAGTACGATACCGGCGATACCACATAAAAGCCCCATATTCGCATATACCCAGAAATAGACCTTTCGGGTGTTGATTCCAGAAAGACTTGCTGCTTTGGCATTACCACCCAATGCATATATCTGTCTACCTGCAACGGTTTTTTCAGTAATGAAATGATAGATTGCCACTAAAACTCCCATGAGGACGAGAACAATGGGGATGCCTTTATAGGTGGCAAGTTTCATGAGGACAAACCATACGATAAAGAGGATGATTCCCAGTTTAATAGCCTCCTGCCACTGGGGAAGCACTGAAAAACCATATTTCTTTTTGGTGTTGTTTGCTCGTAAGGTAGAAAGAATAATAAGAATAGAAGCAACAATGGCGACTAGTATGCAGAGAAGATCAAAGTCATTCCCGAACATCGGAATTTTCTTGGAAGTAAGGAACCCTGCACCGATTTTAGTATATGAAGGAGGTAAAGGTCCTTTGGTCTGTGCCTGAAGAATGGTATAGGTGAATCCTCGACCGATGAGCATGGTAGCCAACGTTACGATGAACGGTGGAATACTCAATACGGATACAAAGAAACCTGTAAAGATACCAAATAGACCTCCAATGGCGATTGCGGCGAAAAATCCTACGAACACCGGCATCCCAAAATCTACTACAGCAATAGCAGCCGAAGCACCACATACAGCAACGACGGAACCAACGCCAAGATCGATGTTTCCTGTCAATACACATAAAAGCATACCAACGGAAAGGATGATGATGTACCCATTCTGCATGATCAAGTTATTGATGTTTGCAGAAGAGGCATTGATTCCCCCTGTCAAAAAATAAAAAAGTAGATAGATGGCAATGAGTGCCAAAATCATTCCATATTGTTTGAGGTCAATATTGCCTCTCTGTTTCTTGATAGCTTGAGCTTCCATGTTTACTTTCTCCTCCGACTGTTGGTATCTCTAATGATGCGTGTCATGATAGCTTCCTGAGAAAATTCATCTTTGTTCATTTCTCCGATGATTCTTCCCTCATTTAGGATATATATCCTATCCGATACTCCTATAACTTCCGGCATCTCAGAAGAGATGACGATTACCGCTTTTCCACTCTTTGCCAATTCATTGATCAAAAGGTATATCTCATGTTTTGCTCCCACATCGATACCTCTGGTAGGTTCATCAAGAATCAAGATATCTGGAGCTGTCATGATCCATTTTGCCAGAACCACCTTCTGCTGGTTCCCCCCGGAGAGGGTCTCAACCTTTTGATTGATGGAATATGCCTTGACGTTGATCGACTCTTTGTATTTCTCAGACTGGACGATCACCTCATTGGAATTGATGACTCCATGATTCGAGAAAAAATACGGCAATGCAGCCATGGTCATGTTGTGTTTCATGTCATCACTCAATACAAGCCCGTACTGCTTCCGGTCTTCACTGCAATAGGCCATCTTATTGCGAATGGCATCACCTACATTTTCGATAGTCACCTTTTCCCCACGAAGAATAATTTCTCCGGTTATTTTCTGACCATACGATTTTCCAAACAGGCTCATTGCCAGCTCGGTTCTTCCAGCACCCATCAATCCTGCAAATCCAACCACTTCACCGGCACGGACATTAAAATTTACATCCTCAAGTACAATACGGTTCGCATCGTCGGGATGGTGACATGTCCAGTTCTTCACCTCCATGATCACTTCACCTAAGGTGCAGTTCTCTCGTATTGGATACCGTTGGGTGAGTTCACGTCCTACCATGGCCTGGATGATTATATCTTCTGCGAAATCATCGGTCCCCTTAACAAGGTTCTTGATCACAGAACCATCTCGAATGACCGTTATCTTATCAGATACTTTGGTCAACTCAGCAAGTTTGTGTGAGATGATGATGCTGGTAATGCCTTTCTTCTTAAGCCCAAGGAGAATGGTAAGCAAATGATCACTCTCCTCATCGTTGAGAGAGGCTGTCGGCTCATCCAAAATCAGAAGGCTTACCTTCTTTGCAAGCGCCTTGGCTATCTCAACCAGTTGTTGCTTGCCAACTCCCAACGTATTGATGGGCTTTGAAACATCTTCATTGGGCAACCCAACCTCAACAAGCATCTGTTGTGCTTTTTTTCGTGTTTCCCACCAATCGATGACACCTTTTTGCCCAGTTTGCTCATTCCCAAGAAAAACATTTTCAGCTATTGATAAATAGGGAATCAAAGCCAATTCTTGGTGAATGATGACAATACCCTTCTCCTCACTGTCCTTGATCTGATGAAACTGACACTCCTGCCCATTATAAATAATCTGCCCAGAATAAGACTTATACGGATAGACCCCTGAAAGGATGTTCATCAAGGTAGATTTTCCTGCCCCATTCTCACCACAGAGAGCATGGATTTCACCCCGCTCAACCTGCAGGTTTACCTCGGTGAGCGCTTGAACACCCGTAAACTTCTTGGTGATATCCTTCATTTCCAAAATATAGTCCGACATACATACCCCTACTTGTTAGAATCACTTTCTTGAAGCTAGAATTACTTTTGATTCCCTACTTGTATCTGCCATCAAGAGAAATGCAAGCTTACAGAGTGTGCGGGTCACCTATGCAACCCGCACATTGATTCACGATTCTAAAGTCCTACATACCAAGCTGTGCTGCGGTATAGTATCCACCGTCAACAATGATTTCCTTGAAGTTTGACTTGTCTACTGCGATAGGTTCGCAAAGGTAGGAAGGAACTACAAGTTTGTTGTTGTTGTACTGAGTGGTGTCGTTGATCTCAGGCTGTGCGCCCTTGAGAACAGCTTCTACCATGGATACAGCTTTTCCAGCCAAGAGACGGGTGTCCTTATAGATACTCATGGTCTGGTAGCCACTGATGATGTTCTTGGTAGCCATCAATTCAGCATCCTGACCGGTGACCAAAGGCCAATCGGAACCGAGGGTGTAACCAGCGCCTTCCAAAGCGGAACGAAGACCATAAGCAAAACCGTCGAAGGCGGTACATGCTATGTCAAGTTTTTCCGTTGCATAGAAAGCAGAGAGATAGTTTTCTGCCCACTGCTGAGCGGTTTCCTGTGACCAACGAAGGATACAGGTATCGTTGAAGGAAGTTCTTCCGCTCTTGGTTACCAAAACACCATTGTCAAGATAAGGCTTGAGGACTTCCATCACACCATTGTAGAGGAACAGTGCATTGTTGTCGTCAGGGCTTCCCATGAAGAATTCGATCGTATAGGAACGACCTTCAGCCTTAGCAGTCTTCAGGTTTTTAGTGGTTTCGATATATTCAGCAATTTTAGTACCAACACCCTTGTTGTCGAAGGTTGCATAGTATGAAACAGCATCGGTATCCATCAAAAGACGGTCATACGCAATTACAGGAATACCTGATTCTTTGGCCTGGGCAAGTGCATTGACCAAAGCAGAGGAGTCTACAGCTGCTACGACAAGACAATCAACTTTCTTTGCAACAAGATTTTCCACCTGGGAAACCTGAGCCTGAACATCGTCTTCTGCAAATTGAACATCTACCTTGTAGCCAAGTGCTTCAAGCTGTTTCTTCATGTTTGCTGCATCATTGATCCAACGTTCTGATGACTGGGTAGGCATACAAACACCAACGGTCATCTGACCTGCATCACTGCTTTCTTTGGCGCCGCTTGCGAACATCCCTGACATTGCTACGAGAAGCATGAGCAATACCAATCCAACTTTTTTCATTTCCAACCTCCGTTGAGAAAGTAATTAAGGTTGCGTTTACGTTAACGCATTAGTGATTATATTGTTGTTTCATTTTAACAATCTGTCAAGAAATATTTTCATCTCTCTTGCAAATAAATATGTATTGAGATATATTATAACAAATTATATTACATATTTGTAGAATGTGTAGGTTTTTTATGGACAAGAATGCAGGGTATGCTATACTTGCGTTATCGTTAATCAATATTTTTCTAGTTTTATATAGGATGTAACCATAGATGACCATTTCAGAAATAGCCAAACTAGCGAATGTCTCCATTGGAACTGTAGATAGGGTACTCCATAAGCGAGGACGTGTCGCCCCCGAGACAGTGGAAAAAATCATGACCATCGTCAATGATTATGGATATCAGGCGAACACCTTTGCGAGAAACCTAAAACTCAGCAAAAACTTCCACATCGGTGTTTTGATTCCCATGCTTCACTCGGAATTCGGCTATTGGAATCTGATTTATGAAGGCATCCTCAAAGCTGCAAAGGAGCTCTCTCCTCTTGCCGTTTCCATTGATATGGTTGAATTTGATCGCTCCAAACCAGAAAACTTCATGAACACAGCGGAAAAACTCCTCATAAAAAAACCTGATGCCATCCTTTTGGCTCCTGTTCTTCCTGATGCTGCAAGGGAATTCCTTGCCAAATACAATGAGATGGACTATGCCTTCATAGACTCTCCGCTTCCCGACATGTTCCCCGTTTCTACAGTAGTACAAAATCCCTTCAGAGGTGGATACTTGGCAGGAAGAATGATGAATCTTCTCAGTCCACAGGAAGGCACATACATCACGGTGCAGACCCATAAGGCAGCATACAACTCATCAGAGCGTGCCCGTGGATTCAAAACCTTTTTCTCCAACAAGAAGGGATACCGAAACATAGAATTGGAAGTTCAGCTCACAGATGGAGGAATTGAACTTCTTGAAAATGCATATCGTGAATATTCTGACATCAAAGGAATTTTTGTGGTTAATGATGCAGTGCACAGAATAGCAAACATCATCGCATTGCTGGGCAGGAAAAACCAAACCGTCCTCATCGGTTACGACTTGATCGACCAAAACAGGAAAGCAATGCTTTGTGGTCAAGTAGATTGCTTGCTCTCACAAAGACCCGACTTCCAAGGCTATACAGCAATATACCAACTGTATCGCAAAGGGATTCTCAATCAGATGCCCGATCCCACCATCTGTGTTCCCATCGATATCATCCTTCCAGAAAATCTTGAAGATGAACGTTCAACGATCATTCCTCAGGAGGCTTTGTGCATTCCAAGAAACAAATAGGAATAAATTTTGCGCAAATTTTTTATCAGTGTTTTTTGATGGATTATAGAATAATCTAGATATTTTTATCTATAAGCTGGTTATATATAGATTTGATGCGTTTATGCATACAGAAATAAGTTTCTTTATTTTGCGCAAAATACGAAATTTTTCATTGTCAACGCATCCTCTCTACACTATACTTTTGCTGATTAAGAAAAGAAGGATGTCATGGGCCGTACCAAAAAAGTTCGTTTACAAGACATTGCAGAAAAAACAGGATACTCCATCTCCACAATATCCCACTTCATCAATAAAACCAGGAATATTGATGAATCGACACAAGCCATCCTTTTGCAGGCCATCAAGGAACTTGGATATCAACTTCCTTCAAAACGAAGCCATTTTTCAAAAACCACTACCATTGGGGTGGTGATATCAGACATACGAGTCGATTTCTTCGATGAGTTGATCAAGGAATTGGAAGATATCGCCTATGAAGAAGGCTACCAGATCATCATCATGGACAGCGAAGAAAATCCTGAGAAAGAACGTCATTGCATAAAAACCTTGATGAACCTCAATGTCGCAGGCTTAATCGTTGCTCCCTGCAGCACCCTATCCGACTTACGTTTCTGCGAACAATTCCCTCTGGTCTTGGTAGACAGGATGCTTGAAGACAAATCCTTCGATTTCGTTGGTATCGACAACATGATGGTAACGTACAGCTTGGTGAAGGACATCGTGAATAAAGGTAAGGCAAACATAGGGCTTATCACCTTTTCAAGCACCAATTATTGTGCCAGAGAACGCACAAAAGGATATCGTCTGGCCATGATCGAGAGCAACCTATTCAATGCCGACCACATCTTGGTGATAGAACCTGAGGCTGATGACAACCCATCCAACATCAGTAAGTTCTTACGTACCCACCCCGAGATCGACACCTTGATCTGTACCAATTCAAATATTTGTTATGAAGTCTTGGGAAAAATGAAACGATTGGCAGACATCAATCCCATTCGCTTCATCTGCACCTTCGACAACAACAAATGGCTCGATTATGTTGATTTTTCAGTAGACGCAATCTCTCAACCCATCACAGATATTGCTCAGACTTCAATTGAATTATTGAAAAACAAAATGAAAAGCCCACAGAAACTGCAGTCCAATCGGAGTATTTTTTTAAACTGCACACGAGAAGAGCGCTCATCCCTGTTTACAGAGGAAAAGACATACTAGGCACTGAACCGGCATGTACCGGATACTATGATTATAAGGACGTATGCTATGCAAGAAAACAAGACAAGACAGGAGATTCTGAACGGAGAGTCAATCTTGGGCATTGAATTTGGTTCTACAAGAATCAAAGCTGTATTGATCAATGTGCACAATGAACCTATCGCACAAGGTGGCTTCGATTGGGAAAATTCCCTAGTCAACGGCATCTGGACTTATTCTTTGGAAAACGTCTGGAAGGGATTATCTACAAGCTTTAAAAACCTGCGAGCTGATGTGCAGGAAAAATACGGCGTCAATCTCACCAAGATCAAGGCTTTGGGAATCAGTGCCATGATGCATGGATACCTTGCCTTCGATAAGGATGACAACTTGCTGGTGCCCTTCAGGACCTGGCGCAACACCATCACCCAAAAAGCTTCTGAAGAGCTCTCAGAGCTCTTTGACTATCCTGTACCCGAACGTTGGTCCATATCCCATCTCTATCATGCCATTCTCAGTAATGAACCCCATGTCAAAGAACTCTCGTATGTATGCACACTGGCTGGATATGTCCATTGGCAGCTTACAGGGGAAAAAGTGCTGGGAATCGGAGATGCCTCAGGCATGTTCCCCATCGATTGCAACACACAGGACTACGACCAAACCTTGATGGGCAAATTCGATGCCCTTATCGAACCCTATGCATTCGACTGGAAGCTATCGTCAATACTCCCCAAAGTCTTGTTTGC
>JAQVVB010000206.1 GCA_028699215.1 Sphaerochaeta sp.
GTTGTTGTTCATGCCTATCCTCGTCTTCAGCAATTTTTTGGGCTTCAGGTATTTCTTCAACGAAGCTTTTATAGGTGTCGAAGGCAGCATCTTCTCCGCTTTCCATCTTTTTCAATACAAAGGTGAAGCCTAAGATGATGGAGAGTAGGTTCAGATACATTGCCTTGATTCTATGGGGTTTGACTTTTTCACCGGTAAGGTTTTCCCAGATGAGCGCATGTCTGAGTTCTTCCTTTGCTATGGTTTCCAAGATGTTCTTGTTGTGGGTGTCTTTCATGCGACGGGCGATGCTCGCATAGACAAGATGCTCGGTGAGCTCATTGGCCTGCATGCGTAGCAAGAATTGTTTTGTTGAACTGCTCAAGGCTCTTTTTTCCATGGTTGTTCCTCTTTTCTTGAGTATAATCATGGGCGACGATGTTTGCAAATAGGTTTGCTTGACCGTACCAGTTTCTCTTTGTAGAATACAGGGAGGTCCTATGGAGGTATGTATGGAGAGCGATTATGATGATCTGGTGAAGATCTTTGCAAATACAACTGATGAAACATTGATGCACCAACTTTTTGAAGAGATGTTTACTTCTGGAGAGCAAAAAGATTTTGCCTTGCGGTGGAACTTGATGAAGGATCTGTATCGAGGATTACCTCAACGAGAGATTGCAGCCAACCATGGGATTTCGCTCTGCAAGATCACCAGAGGGTCCAAGATCCTCAAACAGAAAGGTTCTTACTGTAGGAAAATTCTCAGCGATCGGTATGATGATCACCTGCATATCTGATTTTCATGAGGATGTAATGTTCTATTTCAATCATCCCTGGCACCGAATGTTGCCGGGGTGTTTTTTTCATGGTTTTGCGCAAGAAATTTAGTGGTTCCGAAAGCATGCAATTAATGGTACTATCTGAGAAGGTTTGTAGCTAATGTCAAGAAAAGGTTGAGAGTTGCGATGTCGTCAATAAAGGTTTTTGTTTCTTGTTCTCCCCGTACCGTTCTTCCTCCCTCGCCTCTTTTCTCATCTTTTGGGGACGAAGGTTCTCCCTATGGGGTTTTTGCTCCATTGCATGAGCAGCCCAAGGCTCTTGATCATGAATACTATGGCTTGTGCACAGGTAACCTCTATTTGAATTTTTCCAAGGAACATTTTCCTGTTGATGCTTCGAATTTTGTTCAAGAGGAATACCTCAACAAGCATTCTCTTGAGAAGTATGCTTTGCTTGAAGATGCAATTCGCCTTCGTCTTGAAGGTGTGGATATGTTGGTCTCCGAGCCTGTTGATGTGCAAAAGTCCTACAAAAATGTTTCTCAAATGCTGGGAAAACAAGCATTGGTGCGTACAGAGGATCTTCAGCTTTTTCTTGCTCTGTTCAATGAACGGCATCCCCAATACAGCAATACGCTACACTCCTACCTATCTGGTACGGCATATGGAAACAATTCGTTGTTTGTCATGAAGCAGGAGTTGTTCGAAGAGTACTGCTTTTTATTGTTTGATCTCTATGATGCCTTTTTTGAAAAAACCAATACCACTGAATATACATTGATGCAATATGCAAATCTGGAGGTGCTTGGATACTTGGTGACCAGAGTGTTTTTCCTGCAGAAAATGCAAGAGAAGAGAACTTCATCGATCTTGCAATGTGTGCAGTTCTCTCATGTTGAGACGCCTCTGTCCCTTTTTCCCACTAAAGAAGATGCTGTGGTGGTGGTATTTGCTTCCAATGAGAAGTTTGCTCCTGCGTTGGGGGTTTGCATTCAATCGATGCTCGAACATATCAAGTCAGAGCATTTTTATGACGTCTTGGTATTGGAATCAAATCTTTCTGAGGATTCCAAGGGCCGTTTAGTGAAAATGTGTAGCCAATATCAGCAAGTCTCCCTTCGGTTCTTCAATCCAACGGGAATGCTTTCAGGAAGGAAATTGCAAAAAAATGCAACTGACCACATCAGTATGGAAACCTACTACAGGTTTCTCATTGCTGATATTTTCCCCTCGTGTGAGAAAGTGCTCTATCTTGATTGTGATACGGTCATTCTCAGTGATGTTGCTGATTTGTTTGCAACTGATCTAGGGGATGCCGTACTTGGTGCTGCTCTTGATCCAGAAATTCCAGGACAGCTGAAAAGTGATGATACCTCCCTTGCTTCCTACTTCAAGGAGGTTTTGCAGATGGATGTTTCTGATCCGTATCTGCAAGCCGGGGTGTTGTTGCTCAATCTGGTAAGGATGCGGTCTTTGCACTCTGTCGATGAGTGGCTTGGCATAGCCGGTTCACGTACGTATCGATACAACGACCAGGACATTCTGAATAAGGAGTGCAAAGGGCATCTCCATCTGTTGGATCTTTCTTGGAATGTTGTAGTTGATTGCAACCATCGCAGACTTCCCATCATCATGCAGGGGCCGCATCAGGTTTCCCAAGCGTATTTGGAAGCACGCAAGCATCCAAAATTGATTCACTATGCAGGTTTTGAGAAACCCTGGGATGCTCCTACTTCGGATTTTGCCTATGAGTTCTGGTTTTATGCAAGCCATTGTGCGTTCTATGATAGGCTTTTGTGTATGTATGCTCCTTCTCATGATACAAGAGGAGGCGAGAAACAGTCGTTCATCCAGCGTTTGTTTCCCCGTGGAAGCAAGCGAAGATTGTTGGCAAAGCGATGGTATTATCGCCTATCTGGTACATGATGGTGAGACTTGACAGGGTGGTATTCCATCCTGATACTGCTACGAAGTATTGAGTAGGAAGGAAAATTTACTATGCGTACAAGAAAACATGCGTTATTAGCTCTCAAGGTGGTTGGGGATACCCTTGCGGTAGTGATCTCCTGGCTTCTTGCAGGGTATTTACGCTTTTATGTCATGCCTGAAGGAAGAGTTGCTTCTTTTGGTTTGTTTGTCAGACTCTCTGTGGTAGTGCTTGCCATGTATGTTTTTTTCCTGAGCAGAAACAACCTGTATGAGGAAGAGTTGGAACACTCATGGCGTAAAGAAACCACCAAGATAGTCAAGAGTGCTTTCCAGGCGTTCCTTTTGCTGGTGGTTGTCCTGTATTTTCTGTTTTCTGATAAAGTCAGCCGAATTGCCATAGCCTTTCAGTTCGTGTTTTCCATCATTTTCTTGGTTACCGAGCGAACATTGGTCTCCTCCTACATTAAGAAAGCATATCAGAGGGGACGGTATACGCGAAGGATTTTGCTTGTTGGGTTTGGTAAGAAACTGAAAGAGTATGAGCACGCTTTGCACAGCAAACGTACCCAGGGTATCAAGATAGTAGGGCAGTACGATGGTGAGGGTGAAGCTATCGGAGGCAGTCGACAACTCAAGCAGTCCACACTGAGAGCAGCTGTGGAGGAGAGTGGAGCCGAGTTGGTGGTCATCGGGTATCCCGGCAATGAGTATGATCGTCAACAGGCTATGGTTGCCCAAGGACTTGATCTTCTCAACGAAAAGGTCGTTTTATTGCCTTCCTTGCCTGAGTCTTACATTGGTACGCAGATTTCAGATTTCCATTGGATTCCGATGCTGCATCTCAATGCAGCGGAAATTGGATTTTTCCAACGTATGGAAAAGCGTTTGTTCGATATTGTATCGTGCTCAATCGGCATTCTTCTCATTTCCCCGTTGCTCATCGGTATCAGCCTGTTGATCAAGCTGACCTCCCGAGGTCCTGTCATCTTCAAGCAGAAAAGGGTTACAAAAGATGAACATGTATTTACCATGTATAAATTTAGAAGTATGCGGATTGATATGCCTGAAGGGGATGCCCATTGGACAGAAGAGAATGATCCGAGAATTACCAGAATTGGAAGGTTTTTAAGAAAGACCAGCTTGGATGAGCTTCCTCAGTTGTTCAATGTCCTTGGAGGTTCCATGAGTCTTATCGGTCCTCGTCCAGAGCGGCCTGAGTTGGTGGAGAAGTTCAATTCTGAGATTCCCGGGTATCGCATGAGACATCGTGCAAGAGCCGGCATTTCGGGCTGGGCCCAGGTGAATGGTTGGCGAGGAAACACTTCTCTCGAGAGGCGTATTGAGTTCGATTTGTACTACATTCGCAATTGGAGTGCATTATTTGACCTAAAGATTGTGCTTTTTACTTTCTTCAGGGGTTTTGTAAATGAGAATGCGTATTAAGCTTGGGAGTATTTGCATGTTGAAGAAGGTGTTGTTTTGTGTATATTTCGGTCTATTTGTTTCTATGGGGAGTCTTTTTGCCACTGATGCATTGAGAAGCGTCCTGCCTACGTTGGATGAGAATGCATATCAGATGTTGTCCGATGGAAAGATTGTCAGTGCCCAGACCATTGGGGATGGGAAGATCACCCATTTGTTTGTTCCAGGAACAGAAGCTTTCAAGCGAGCCGAGCTTGCTCAGCAGATGGAGGATGGTTTTTCCATTGCTTCGGTAAGTTTCATCCCCTATGGTCCGAAACTGAAGGCTATGGATGAAGAAGCACGGCAATTGGCAATATTCAATAAGATCCGGGCGATTTCCACCCAAGAGGGACTAACCTATATCTCTTGGCGGGCTGGTAATAAACCCAAGGTGCTCATTGAGAAATCTTCGTATATGGAAGATGAAAAGAACCTGAACAAGATGCTTCCTGATCCTGTAGCTGAGACGTTCCCCCTTTCTGTTGAAAGTTTTGTGTATCAACGGGATTCTTCTTTTGGGGGAAATCGTTATCATCATATCTACACTAATTCTGAGAAAGAGATATTTGTTGAAATCAAAAACATCAGTGCCATGAAGGTGTTCAATATCTTCACTGCAGTAGCCAAGGATAAGCTTTCGATCTCCATGGGGACCTATCAGCTTGACGATGGTGTTTTGTTGGTGGCGCTTACCAGCATCGAGGGGAGAAAACCTGAGGTTTCCATCCTGGGGTATAAGGTTGATCTTCCTTCTGCTTTCAAAAGAAGAATTACTGCTTTGCAAAACTGGTTTGTTGCCCAGCTTGCAACCATAGAAACCGAGTAGGAAGCATTATGAAAAAGAAAAGTTTCGTTGTTTTGTTTGTTCTTGTTTGTCTGACGCTGTCTTCAGCATCTGCCGCTCTGCATACTTCGGTTCCTTTGGATCACCGGGTCTATCGTATCCTGGATGTATCGGAGATTCGTGGTCTTATTGGGCGTCAGGTTGCCACCCGTCCTTTCAGTGCACAAAAGGTAATGACGCTCCTAGAGCAGATGGAAGGACAGAAGACAAAGCTGACACAAGCG
>JAQVVB010000207.1 GCA_028699215.1 Sphaerochaeta sp.
GGCAGCCGGTAAAAAATAGGGAAAAAGTATGAGCAGGGATAAATTTGGTTTGGTCAGAAGAGTATTGGCAATACGAGGTATAGGGCAGGTCCTTACAGTCACCGTAGGACTTATTGTCTTATATGTGGTGTTTGGTATTATGAATCCGGTGTTTTTCTCTTCGAGGAACATCGCAAACCTGCTCAGACAAATTGCACCGATTTTGCTCATAGGCATAGGACAGTCGTATGTTTTGATAACCGGCAATATCGATCTTTCCATAGGATCGGTGGTGGGCATGAGTTGCATGATCAGTGCCACGATGATGTCAAAAGGGGCGAACCCCTGGGTTGCCGTATTGGTAACGATCATTTGCTGTCTTGCCTTGGGACTTGCCAACGGCTTGCTGGTGTCTTTTGCAAAGCTGCCGCCCTTCATTGCAACCTTGGGAACCATGACCATTGCACGAGGTATCGCACAGATTGCAAACAACAACTACAACACTGACAGCATTGGCGAAGCTGCCCAAGGGTTTAGGGACTTCTTTTACTATGGAAAAACGTTTGGTCTCTACAACACGATTTGGATAGCATTGGTCTTGTGGTTGATTTTCAATTTCATACTGACGAGAACCAGGAGTGGAAGGCATATTTATGCTGTTGGATCCAATGTGGAAGCTGCTCGTTTGAGTGGGGTAAATGTGATTTCGGCCACTACCAAAGCATATTTGGTTTCAGCATTTGTTTCTTGCGTGGTTGGTCTCATTACAGCTGCGACCAGTGGTATGGGTACCATGGATGCAGGAAACAGCTATGAGTTATATGCAGTTGCCGCATCTGTAATTGGTGGAATTTCGACGCTTGGAGGACAAGGTTTGCTGTTTGGTACGATAATCGGAGCATCAATTTGGGGAGTCCTCCAAAACGGATTGCAGTTTGCCGGGGCTCCTGTGGCTATAAGAAACATTGTCATAGGCATTATCGTCGTTGTTTCAGTTCTTTTGGATGTCATCGTCCGTTCGGGTAAGGGTTCGAGGAAAAAGCATATCTCTATTGTTGCATGAATACTTTCACCATAGGTGAATAGATAGAAAAAAGGAGCGATTTCTATGAAAAAGATTTTGATCGTTGTATGTGTTCTGCTGTTGGCAACTTCATTGTTTGCCCAAGGAGCGAAAGAGGATTCAGGGTATAAAGTATATCTGATTACCATGGACCAGATGGACCAGCATTGGGTCAACGTAGACAAGGGAGCACAAAAGGCTGCTCAGGAGCTTGGTGGAGTCGACTATAAGTGGTTGGCACCCGATGTAAAGGATGATGCTAAACAAATAGAATCCATCAACAATGCTGTAGCAGGTGGTGCAGATGCCATTCTACTTGCAGCAAATGGACCTAATGCTGTAACAGCTGCTTTGAAAGAAGCAGAAAGTGCCGGTGTCAAGATTGTATATGTTGACTCTGCAGCCAACTACCCGGCAGTACAAACGTTGGCAACTGATAACACCGCAGCAGGGACGACCGCTGGTAAGGAACTGCTTGGTGCGCTTACCTCCAGTGGGGTGAGTTCAGGTAAGATTGGTGTCATCTCCGTAAATAGTGCTACAGCTTCAACTGTCGCCCGTGAAAATGGTTTCCGTATTGCGTTTGAAGGTACAGGATTCCAGATTCTTGAAACTCAGTATTGTGATGGAGATGCTGCACGGTCCAAAGACATGAGTGCCAACTTCATCACCCAAGGTGTCGTAGGTCTTTTTGGGGCAAATGAAGGTTCGACTGTTGGAATCGGCAATGCCATTGCAGAAGCAAAGAAGAGTGTCATCGGCGTAGGTTTTGACAAGTCAGATATGATTCTCAGCTTGATCAAGGGTGGTCATCTTCTCTGTACTATGGCTCAGAATCCTGATGTCATGGGATATGAAGGGATGAAGACTGCGGTAAAGGCTCTGAAAGGAGAAGCGATTGGTGCTTCCTATTATGATACCGGTGTATCTGTATTGACTAAAGATAATCTGTAATTTTCAAAGCTGGAATGAGGAAGCAGGGGTTGCTTTTGGTGATCCCTGCTTGATTTCTTTTTGGTTTATGCGTATATTTGAATTACTCCAAGGGAGAAATCCTAAGGGGGTGTTTCGGTTTCGACTGGCGTTAGATCAGGCCAGAGGCTGCAAGCGGAGCGCCAACTCCTAAAACTAGCAAAAATTTTAACTGCCAAAAAAGAAGACGAAGTCTCCTTCAACGCAGAATACGCTCTCGCTGCTTAATAGCACGATAACGTACAGGCCTGGCTGCTGCCGCTCTTAAGCACCAGATACCTGTAAAAACAAGGGCTTACCCCTTACAGTGCCTATGGGCGAGGGGGACAAGTAAGTAGGCTACGAAGAAAGGACGTTTTGCTGATGTACCTACCTGCCTTCGGAAAATTTGAACATCAACTAAGCTTGTAGACGTCCCTGGGTGGCACGTTAGGACGGGGGTTCGAATCCCCCCACCTCCAAAACACCGGAACCGGATTGCTCCTAAAAGGGTAATCCGGTTTCTTTTTAGTTGATTTGTTTATTGTTCACCTAGTTGCATATCTGGCTTTAATAAAATAATCTGATGATCGGATTTCCTATACCTACTCCGATTAAGAAAGGATTCTTATGCTATTTCCCATCATTGCTTTATTCGTTGGTTTGTTATTATTGCTTTGGAGCTCAGATCGTTTCGTCGATGGCGCTTCAGGTACTGCAAAGTATTTCGGCATGCCTCCACTTCTCATAGGCATGGTCATCGTCGGATTCGGTACTTCAGCACCAGAAATGGTCGTCTCTACCTTCGCTGCCATTGATGGGAATCCTGGGATTGCTCTTGGAAATGCATATGGCTCGAACATTGCCAACATCGCCCTTATTTTGGGAATTACGGCAATTATAAGCCCTGTAAGAGTGCACTCAGCAATTCTTCGCAAAGAATTACCCATTCTTACATTTGTAACCGGTATATCCATACTTTTGGCAGTCGACCTTGTTTTTTCTTTCTGGAATGCAATCTATGTTCTTGTATTATTTGCAATTCTGATGACGTGGACAATTCATCAAGGATTAAAGAAGAAGAGTGATGCTCTCGGACTTGAAATTGAAGAAGATATGAAATCTTCTGTATCGTTGAAAAAAGCGCTCTTCCAACTACTTACGGGCTTATTGATTCTTATAGCCAGTTCACGGATCCTCGTATGGGGCGCTGTTGAAATTGCCCATTTTTTTGGTGTCAGCGATATTATCATCGGCTTGACGATCGTGGCGATCGGAACATCGTTACCTGAACTCGCATCATCAATCATCGCAGCACGAAAAGGTGAACACGATATTGCCATGGGCAACATCATCGGGTCAAACCTCTTCAACACCTTGGCTGTTGTTGGTATTGCCGGTGTCATTCATCCGTTCTCGATTGAATCGGAAACCCTCTATAGAGACATGTTTTTAATGGGTATCTTGACCGTATCATTGTTTGTCATCGGATACGGCTTTAGAGGAAGAAAGGGAAGGATCAACCGTTTTGAAGGAAGCTTCCTGTTATTTGTCTATATTATCTATTCTTCGTACTTGATCAAGACAATGGTTATTGCCTAGTTTGCCATTGGCCTTCCATATTCAAGCGCATAGGTAAGCTTCGTGAAGAGGTTGAACCCGTAACTGGCGTGTTCGACCTCTTTAATATAGCTTTCCCGATCATAATCAACGCGACGAATCTTACAGTCCACTTCAGAGTTCTTGACATCCAAAATAGCATAAGAAGCACGAACATCACCATCAAATGAAAACCCAATAGCACCGGGATTGATGATTCGGATACCCTTATGATAAAAGTCTGCAGGAATATGGGTATGACCACAAAGAATGACAGAAACACCTTCTTTGCCAAGTTTTTCTGAGAGTTCTAAAGAAATCTCTTTATCTGGTGTGAGTCCTTCTGAAAATGAGTAGGGTGTCCCATGACAAAAATAGAAAGGAATCGAATCGATTTCACCTTTCTGTGAAATCGGCCAGGTCTCAAGATCATTTTTTG
Organism: Sphaerochaeta sp.; assembly: GCA_028699215.1. Taxonomy (GTDB): domain Bacteria; phylum Spirochaetota; class Spirochaetia; order Sphaerochaetales; family Sphaerochaetaceae; genus Sphaerochaeta. The sequence continues at coordinate 4,032 of JAQVVB010000207.1, forward strand.
ACTCTTTCTGCAACCGAATATCACAATAGCGAATTAGCTTATGAAGCTGGTCCTTTGGATCGTGGAAAATATTGTTCTTCTCAATTTCTTCCAAGTTTGAATCCGTATTACCCTTGATGGTGATAAGAGGTCTTCTACTCATCAACCTGTCATAACAGAGTTGGGGGTCCAATCCCATGAAAACGAGATCACCCAAGAATATGAATTGATCTATACCCAATTCCTTTGCATCGTCTAGGACTGATTCCAGAGCTCTGATATTTCCATGGACATCACTAAGAACTGCTATTTTCATCACCAATCCTTCCTCATCTCAAATTCGCTGTTATGAGCACTTTACCATGGGAGAATCATCAAGGAAACAGGTAGACCCATGGATTGTCGAACATTGCAACCAACAATTTTGAGCATATACATAAAAAGTTACTAAAGGTGTCATATATTACGCTATTTTGGAGATTATGTGTACTTTATACGTAAATATATGGGCAAAAACAGCTCTTTCAAACCTCTACTTTTTGGGATATATCATTGCAAAAGAGAGCAAACAATTATATTGTTCCTCTGGTGAATGAGGAGCAACTCTTGCATGAATCAATCAAAGATACGCTTTTTTATTTCTAAAGAACCGGTTCTTTCTCTCTCTTGGATTCTTGCAGTGCTATCCATGATTCTGGTACCTCCATCTACTTCCTATCTGCAATATATTGATTGGAAGGTATTGGGTTGTTTATTCTCCCTCATGGTTGTTGTATCTGGTTTTCGGAAAATGTTTCTGCTTACAAAACTCTCCAGTCTCCTGCTTCAATTTGCACATTCACCAAGGCAAGTTGCTTCAGTTTTAGTGGGAATTACGTTCTTTACTTCCATGGGGATTACCAACGATGTAGCCCTCATCACCTTTGTTCCCTTGACAATCGTCGTATTCTCTTTATGCAATGACGAAAAACCCATTCTCATGACTGTTGTTTTGCAGACCGTAGCTGCAAACGTAGGGAGTTCCCTCACTCCAGTAGGAAATCCTCAAAACTTGTTCATTTACTCTTTTTATGAAATGCCGATCTCAACTTTTTTCCTTACCATGCTTCCGTTGGTAGGTTTTGGTGCTTTGCTTTTGGCA
>JAQVVB010000208.1 GCA_028699215.1 Sphaerochaeta sp.
AGTACTCCTTGGCAACCGCTGTCAGTTTGATCAAAGGGGTGGTCGGAGTGTTGTTGGTATGGTCCACCCATGTGTTTTCCAAACGTCTGACCGGATCGGGGGTGTGGTGATGAGAAAAACAAAACGCCTTTCCCTGAGTCAGATGGTCCTTGTCCTCTTTCTCTTTTTCATCACCCTTACCATGCTGGTTCCTTTGCTCAATATTTTAGCCAAGTCATTTTCATCGCCGCTTGAATCGCCCAAGATGGGTGGTTTGACCATCTTCCCCAAGGGTTTCGACCTCATAAACTATACGATTGTGTTCAATCATCCGATTTTGGTTCCTGCTTTGATCAATTCACTTATCATCACCCTGGTGGGAACCATAGTGAACATCATATTGACCACCACAGCAGCGTATGTGCTGACAAGAGAACACCTGACCCTCAAGCGTCCCATCATGGTCTTCTTGATCATCATGATGCTGTTTGATCCCGGCTTGGTCCCTGAGTACCTGGTGGTGCAGAAACTTGGGCTGATGGGAAGCAAATGGTCGGTCATTCTGGTCACCGCGGTGAATGTGTACTACCTGGTCATCATGATGCGGTACTTTGAGAAAGTTCCCATTTCCATCGTGGAAGCGGCCACCATCGATGGTGCAAATCATATCCAGATGCTCACCAAGATTTTCTACCCCTTGAGTAAAGCCGGGGTTGCCACCATCACGATGTTCTACGCAGTGGTGCGTTGGAACGAATATTTCAGGTCCGGTATCTATTTGACCCGCAAATCCACCGATACGGTATTGCAGGTGATACTCCGTCAGTTCGTCGTATTGGGAGATACGGTATCGATCATCGGTCAGCAGAATGTGTTCGATTACAACGTAGCTGCAAGGGTCGACTACAACGCATTAAAGGGTGCGACGATCATCGTAGCCATCCTTCCAATTCTGGTGCTCTATCCATTTGTCTTGAAATTCTATGCCAAGGATGTTTTTTCAGGTGGAATCAAAGAATAGTCGTTTGCATGAAACAAGGAGGTTTTTCATGAAAAAGAAACAGATTGCAGTGGTACTGATGCTGCTGTTGTGCGCAGGTTTCCTGTTTGCTGCTGGCTCCAAGGAAGCAGTGCAGGTTAGCACAAGTGCGGGTATAGGGGCTCCGGGTAAGCCTGTTGTAGTCACCTATATGTGTAAGGATGTTGATCCCATCACCGATGGACAACAGCTTGGAATGCTCGAGAAAGCTATTGAAGAAGGGATGGCAAAAGAAGGCAACTATGTAGATTTGGTCATCCAGTCTTCTCCTACCGGTTCCTATGCCACAGTAGTGCCCATTGCTTTCAGAACTGCTCAGATCAATCCCGATTTGATCTATTTCCAAGGTAACGATCAACCTTTGGCTCAAGAGGGTTTATTGGAAGACTTGACCCCGTATGTGGAGAAATCGAAAAACATCAAGGCCATCATGCCTGATCAAACCAAAGCGGCCCTTGCAAATTATCCGTATTTGATGTGGTTGGCTCCTGCCCGTGTTCAGATTCCTGTCATGCGTTCTGATTGGTTTGCACAAATGAAGAGTGGTAAGGCTTTGTTGTCCGATCCTACAGTAGACAACTACTATGCACTGTTCAAAGAACTGAAAACCAGTGGTTTGGCCAAATGGCCCATCACCACCGATGGTGGCATTCTCAAACTTGACTCAGTATTCAACCATGCTTTCGGCATTACAGCTACCATCGTAAAAGAGAATGGCAAGTGGGTCTATTCCAATGCCACCGAGGCTTCCAAGGCCAAGCTTGCTTTCTATGCAAAGCTGTATAAGGATGGTCTGTTGGACAATGAGTATGTAACCAAGACTTGGGACACCATGGAACAGGCTTTCTATGAAGGGACTGCCGGTTTTGTATCTGGTACTGCAGGTGATGTAGTGAATGTCTACAACAATAAGATGAAAGAGACCCAGGGCGTTGAACTGGTTGTCCTTCCTCCTGCCAAGGGCGTTTCTCAAGCGTATCAGAGCATTGATGTCACCAAGGAGAGCAGAGGCTTTGCCATGAATGCTGATTCCAAGGTGAAGGATGCTGCTTGGGCATTGCTCGAGTTCATGGCTGGTCCTGAAGGGCGTAAGCTCGACAAGCTTGGTCTGGAAGGAATCCACTACACCGTAGAAGGTGGCAAGTATGTGCTTAGTGAACAGTTCCCTTCTTGGTGGGCTAAGTTCTGGCCGACCATGAATGGTTTGGATTTGACCCAGGTTGTTGGGGATGTCCTCTCTCCTGCTGCCATCGATTCGTTGAATGCAGCTGCAAAGTACTTTGCCCCAGACACCAATGTTTTGCTTCCTGAAGATTTGCTTCCTCTCAAGGATGCCATGGATAAGCTCTATCGTGAGTACTCCACTGATATCATCAGAGGGCTCAGGCCTATCTCTGATTTCGATGAGTTCGTCACCAAATGGAATGCTGCCGGCGGCACAAAGATCTCTGAATATTTCGCTACGGTTCTGTAAGTGAGATGAGCATGTATACCGGGTCCGTTGGACTCGGTATATACTGCTCATGGATACTTGAAAGTTTGTATTTTCGTGAGGATGGTATATGACCACAGCAACTTTTGTCGAAAAGGTGTACGCAGGGTTTTTAGGGATGAACATCGGGATCCGTTTGGGTGCACCGGTGGAACCTACGCTCTGGACGAGCGAGCGGATCGAACGTTTCTATGGTGATATTCACTCCTATGTGAAGGATTTCAAGATTTTTGCTGCCGATGACGATGTAAATGGTCCTGTATACTTTCTTAGATCTCTCAATGACGCCAAACAACAGGGAAGCCTATCGGTATCTGATGTTGCAGAAGCCTGGCTCAACTACGCCCGTGAGGGTGTGGGGATGTTCTGGTGGGGCGGGTATGGAATCAGTACTGAACACACTGCCTATCTGAACTTGAAACAGGGCATTCCTGCACCGCTTTCTGGTTCTATCCAAACCAATGGAAAGATATTGGCAGAACAGATCGGGGGGCAGATTTTCATCGATACCTGGGGTTTCTTGTTCCCAGGAGATCCAAAGAAAGCATCAGAATATGCCAGGATCGCTGCAAGCGTTTCCCATGATGGTGATGGGCTGAGGGGAGCTGAATTCATTGCAGCGTGTATTGCCGAAGCGTTTGTAAGCAGTGATGTACACCATATCCTTGAGAAGGCTCTCCTTTATATAGATGAATCTTCCACCTATGCCAAGGTGGTGCGAGCTGTGATGGAATTCCATGCACAGCATCGTGAGAACTGGAGGGAGTGTCTTGCATATTTGCAGAAGTACTGGGGATATGACCGGTACCCTGGAGTCTGCCATATCATACCCAATGCAGGTGTTTGCATCATGGCATTGCTCTACGGGAAGAATTTTGCCGAAGGGGTTGAGATTGCCACCATGGCAGGCTGGGATACTGATTGCAATGCTGGAAATGTGGGTTCGATTCTTGGGGTGGCAGAAGGACTTGCAGGCTTGCCGGAACACTATCGAAAGCCGATCAACGATATGATCGTGCTCTCAGGCATCTCAGGGTATTTGAATATTCTCGATATCCCCAGCTATGTGAAGCAAGTATGTAAACTGAGTCTACAGACGAGGAAAAAAGAAATTCCTGTACAGTTGAACGTGGAAGAAGGATGCATTGATTTTGATTTCTCGCTTCCAGGTTCCACCCATGGTTTCAATCTTTCAAATACTCACGATTGCAGTTTGAGGAATACCGAGGGAAAGCTGGAGATGCTGTATGACCGTATGGTACGTCCTCAAGGAAGTCGTTTGTTTTATAAGCCTTTTTATCGGCGTGCTGATTTTGATGACGAGCGTTATATGCCGGTATTCTCTCCAACCATCTATCCTGGACAGACAGTAACGATGCAGTTGGGATTTGAAAAGTTCAGTGGTGAGAGCATTACCCTTACTCCGTATGTTCGCAATAGTTCTACAGGTGCTTTGGTGCTGTATGATGCGATGGTGATATGGGATGAACATCCACGAACGGTCAGTTTCTTCATCGACGGAAGTGATCCTCAGCTTATCGGCTGCATGATTGATGAAGTGGGGTTGGTGTTTGAGGCGAACTCACCTGCAAAGAACCGAGATTTCGGATGTTTGGTTGTTGAGCGATTCACCGTGTCGGGTAAGGGTGAGTATTCCATCGATATGAGCAAGCAGAAAAAAGAATTTGCATCCATTACTCCTTTTTCACACAACCATGGTAGCTGGGAACTGGTGAAACAGGAGACTGGTGATGTCTTGATGGAGCTCATGACCCTCGACCATGGTGAGGCGTGTACGGGTAATTATTTTACCAAAGATGTGCAGGTCCAAGGTTCTTTTGTATTGCATCGTGGGAGTTCTGCCTTGGCCTCCTTGAGAGTCCAAGGGGCGAGAAGAGGCTATTACGCAGGATTCCATAAGGGAGAGGTCGGTATTTTCAAGCATGAGATGGGAATGTTCAGCTCTTTGGTTTCAAGGCCTTTTGTTGTGGAATTGGAGAAGCCTTATTGCATTCGGTTTGAGGCAAAGGGAAATCAATTGTGTTTGGACATAGATGGCCAAGAAGTGGATAGGGTGGAAGACTCCTCATTTGCGTATGGAATGGTTGGCTATGCAATGTATGAGGGTGGCCGCATTGGGTTCGGTTCGCTCTCAGTGAAAGAAGAATAAGAAAAATAGGAGTATATATGGTACGTAGGGAAGTCTTTGTAAAGGATCGGGATTTGGTGTTGGATAGGGCCATGGGATCTCTCATCGGCTTGGCTATCGGTGATTCTTTCGGTGATGCAGCAAGGATGCAGGCCAACCGGGAGAGTTATGGTTTCATCACCGATTTCAACGCTGGGGCAACCTGGAGCACCGATGATACGGAGTTTGCTTTGTTGACAGCCAAGACGTTGATAGCCTGTAAGGGAGATCTTACCAGTGAGAAGGTGGTTAAGGCTTGGTTTGAAGATGTCGTGGTCCAAGATGAGTTCAAACGGGGTGGAGCAAGTGAGGTTGCTGCGGCAAACAATTTGCGTAGGGGCTTGCGTCCTCCCCTCAGTGGTAGATTCAATACGTTCCACATGAGTGATGGAACTGCCATGAGGATTCCTCCTGTAGGCATCATCTGTGCCGGTGATGTGGATCGTGC
>JAQVVB010000209.1 GCA_028699215.1 Sphaerochaeta sp.
AATCCCCGACTGGCGTGAATATCCGATGGCTGCATCCAGCCCACTGTCAGGAACCCCGATCACGACATCCGCCTGTGCAGGATGCTCAAGAGCCAAGAAAGCTCCGGCCCTTAATCGTGCGGTATGCACTTCGATTGTATCGATGATGCTGTCCGGTCGAGCAAAATAGATGAGTTCAAACACGCACAAAGCATGTTTTTGGGTATTGCAATGCGTCTTGATGCTGACAGGTCCTGTATCCTTGACTGTCTTGGAGTCGATGACGATGATCTCCCCAGGTTCCACATCCCGGACGAATTGGGCTCCCACTGCATCAAGGGCGCAACTCTCAGAAGCAAAAACATACCCATCATGCAACTTTCCAAGACACAGGGGTCTAAACCCCCAAGGGTCCCTTACTGCAATGAGTTTGGTGGACGACATGACCAAGAGGGAGTAGGCGCCCTGTATTTCGTCCATGGTTTTTTCAATGGCTGCTTCGATGCTGGGACAGCAGAGGCGGTTGCGGGTGATGACGTACGCGATCACCTCGGTGTCACTGGTGGTGTGGAAGATGGAACCTGAAAGCTCCAGCTCCTGCCTGAGATTCGCATCGTTGGTGAGATTACCGTTATGGGCAAGCGCCATCCTCCCTTTCATGTGGGTGATGACCAGAGGTTGTACGTTGATTCTCGATTCCATACCGGTTGTACCGTAGCGAGCATGGGCGATGGCCATCCGGCTTTTTGTAGCCATGAATTCATTCTGGGAGGCAAACACCTCCCGAACCAAGCCATTGTCTTTGTGGGATGTGATCACTCCCCCATCATTCAGTGCAATCCCACACCCTTCCTGTCCCCGATGCTGTAAGGCATATAGAGCATAATAGGAGAGCGAAGCGACATCCTCTTCATGTTCGGAATAGACTCCAAAAATACCACACTCTTCATGTAGTTCGGCCATCACTCAGCTCCCATCAGCCTTTTGAGAATTTCTTTATAGGCATCTTCGACTCCGCCAAGATCGCGTCTGAATCGATCTTTATCGAGCTTCATCTTGGTTTTGCTGTCCCAGAACCTGCAGGTATCGGGTGAAATCTCATCAGCTAGGATGATATTTCCGTCTTCAGTCCTTCCAAACTCCAATTTGAAGTCGACCAGTTCAATGCCGAGGTCAAGCAGATAGGCACTCAGGTATGTATTGATCTTGAAACTGTAATCCGAAATGGTCTTGATTTCATCTTCTGAGGCCAAACCCAATGCCTTGATATGGTATTCATTGACCATGGGATCACCGAGATCATCGCGCTTGTAGCAGAATTCCAAGACGGTGGTTTCGAGTTTCACTCCTTCATCCAGACCGAGACGCTTGGAAAGCGATCCTGCAGCGATGTTGCGGACGATCACTTCAAGGGGGACGATCTGTACAGCTTTCACTGCGGTTTCACGATCGTTGAGGGTTTCTATGAAGTGGGTGGGAATCCCTTCTTTTTCAAGGAGGGCCATCAGATGATTGCTTACTCGGTTGTTGATGGCGCCTTTCCCTTCTATCGATCCCTTCTTCAAACCATTGAATGCAGTGGCATCATCTTTGTAGGATACGATATATACCCCTTTTTCATCAGTTGCGTAGACCTTCTTGGCTTTTCCTTCGTACAGTTGTGTGGTTTTTTTCACCATTTTCCCCCTAGCTTCTAAAAAAAACAATAAAAAAAGCCTTACAGAGTAAAGCTTTGTTCAATCTTTCTATTTTTTTCCAGAACGGTTTCTTCCCCGCTTCGGCGCTTCTGCTGGAGCTTTTGCCCAAGCTCGTCATTCCCCAGTGCAAGAATCTGGGCGGCAAGTAGGGCTGCGTTTGCTGCTCCATTTATGGCAACAGTGGCTACGGGTATTCCTGTTGGCATCTGTACCGTCGAGAGCAAGGCGTCCATTCCCCCCAAAGAGGCATCTATGGGTACGCCGATCACCGGCAAGATGGTATGGGCGGCAAGAATTCCTGCAAGATGGGCCGCTTTTCCCGCAGCCGCTATGAACACCCCATACCCGTTGTCTTGGGCTTGTGATGCAAACTCAGCTGCTTTGACAGGCGTTCTGTGGGCAGAGAGGATATGGACGTCAAACGGTATGGATAGTTCCTTGAGGACATCAATGGCTTTTTCCATCACTGCAAGATCACTATCGCTTCCCATAATCACCGCAACGCTCTTCAGGCTTCTTATGTTGGTTTGCATATGCGTACCATATACAAACCTTCAAAGAATTGCAATTCCATTTCGCGACATTTTTACAACAAAATATTGTTGTATTTTCTATCAATCCCATAAAATGCAACAAATATATCCAATTTTGGAAAATTCACCACACTTTATGCAACAAAATGTCGCTATTTGAATTGCATGACTTTCTGCACCAGGAGCACAGCATCATCAATGCAGAGCGGACAGGAACGCAATTCAATTCCCGTTTCCAAACCTCTCAGGTCCTTGCAGACCAGACTTTTATTTTGATTCACAAACCGTTGCACGATCTGCTCTGACAATGCATAGGTGGAAGCCTTGGTGCCATACTCCACACCGCCTTTGCTTGAAAGCAAAGAAACAATGGCAACAGCTCCACTGACAGCGCCACAGGTAGCTTCTTTGCCCCCCATACCACCACCGAACCCTTCAAGAATTGAGAAAAGGGTCTTCTCATCGATAGAAACCTTATCCAAAAAGGCGCAAGCTACAGCCTGTGCGCAGTTGTACCCTTTCTGATGCAGATCTCGTGCACGCAGCACATAGATGTTTTCCATTCGTGTTCCTCCGTCTTACTTTCCTCTTGCTGTTTTCTCCAGATAATAGGAATAATCGCCTTCATAGATGTTCATCACTCCGTGATCTATTTCAAAGACCCGGTTTGCGAGGTGTTTGAGAAAATATCGGTCATGGCTTACAATCATGAGCGTCCCGTCAAAGCGAGAAAGCGCATCCAGCAACACTTCCCTACTCTGAATGTCCAAGTGGTTGGTCGGTTCATCCAGTACCAAGAAATTCACAGGGACGGAGAGCATGCAGGCAAGCATCACCCGGCTCTTTTCACCACCACTGAGGATGGAAATCTTTTTATCCGCATCGTCTCCAGAAAACTGGAAGGACCCAAGGATGTTCCTTACCGATCCTATGGAAGCATAGGGAACGCGGTCAGAAACCTCTTCAAAGATTGTCCGGTTGGGATCAAGGACATCCGACGAATACTGGCTGAAATACCCCAATTGTACACTTGCACCAAGCGTGACTTCTCCACTGGTCGGCTGGGTCTGGGAGGTGATCACTTTCAACAAGGTCGATTTACCTGCACCATTGACTCCGGTAAGTGCAATACGATTTCCCCGATTCACCACCGCAGAAAGGTTGGAGAACACACAATGCTCCTCATTGTTACCAGTCATCCAATGTTTGGACAGGTCTTTCATCACCACCACTTGGTCACCGCTTCTCTGGCAGGGAGAGAACTGCACCTGCATGATCTTTGCTTGTGGGGGAATGGTGATGCGTTCAACCTTTTCCAGCGCCTTGATGCGAGACTGGACCAACGAAGCGTGAGAAGCACGTGCGGCGAAACGGGCAATGAACTCCTCGTCCTTGGCAAAGCGGGCTTCTTGGCGGTTGAAGGTTGCCAAAAGTTGTTCGCGTCTGATTTCACGTTCACGAAGGTAGAAGTCATAGTCACCGCTATAGGTGGTGACATTGCCGTCAGACACTTCGATGGTTCGGGTGCAAAGACGGGTCATGAATTCCCGGTCATGGCTGGTCATGACCAAATCGCCTTTGAAACCATTCAGCCAGTTCTCAAGCCAAACGATCGATTCCACATCCAGGTGGTTGGTGGGTTCATCCATAAGCAACACATCAGGATTGAGTATGAGGATTTTCGCAAGAGCGATGCGCATTTTCCATCCGCCGGAGAAATTCTCCACCGGTTCGTGGAACCGATCGGGGCCGATACCCAGACCAGTGAGGATTTCTTGCGCCCGATACGAGAGGTCATATCCTTCACGAGCTAAAAACTCTGTCTGCAATTCTCCATAACGGTCCATCTCTGCATCACTGAGCATTTCCAACGAAGGATCCGCCATGCGATGTTCAAGTTCAGAGAGAGCAATGCCGATTTGATAGACAGCACCTGCACCTGCAAGGACTTCATCAAGGGCACTTTGCCCTTTCATGTCCGCCACATTCTGGGAAAAATATCCGATGACCGTTCCTGTATCGACGCTTATCGTCCCGTCATCAGGTTTCTCTTCCCCTGCGATGACCTTCAACAAGGTCGATTTCCCCGCCCCATTCGGGCCTACAAGGCCGATTCGATCTCCAGCACGGATAAGAACATCTGCATTATGTAAAATGACACGTTCGCCATAGGCAACATTGATAAGTGAAAGTTTGACCACGCATTACTCCTAAAGATGCCGAGTGTAACAGAATACAAGAAATTTGTCATGGGTGTTTCCCTTTAGCTAAAAGATTGTATACTGATCTCAGCAGGAGATTCATCATGGACGGAAAAGTACGTAAAGACATCACAGCAGGGCTCAAAGTCGCAATAATCCTCAAGGAAGACCAACGAAGTGGTAAACGCACAGATGGAATCGTGCAAGACATCCTCACCAATTCCCCTACCCATCCCCATGGGATCAAGGTGAGGTTGACATCCAACCAGGTCGGCAGGGTTTGTGAAATCTACGCGAACACTCCATAGACGGATGATCCACAGTGAGGGCAGATTCCCTTTTCCAATGACGTTGAAAGATCCTTGGATTTGCTTCTCCCCACACGTGGTTCTATGAGCAGCGCATGGCAAGAGGGACAATATGTTGCATTTTCCACCTCGCTGTTGCCACTGTAGATATAGGGAATTCCCGAAAGGGATGCAACATCAACCATCCTTCTCAGATACGCTTCGCTTGTCGCGGAAACATCCTGCATGATGTATCGGGGAAAGAACCTGCTGAGGTGCCATACCTGTACACCTAGGTTTTTAAGGATCTTCCCCAGGTTCGCCACATCCTCTTGTGTATGCAACGATTCGATGAGCATGGTGGTTATTTCCAGATGTGCGTTATGCTTTACAAGGAAGTCAATGGCATCGAGTACG
>JAQVVB010000210.1 GCA_028699215.1 Sphaerochaeta sp.
ATGAATGATGCGGAATTGGCTCACTATACGGTTACCGGTGGGCAAGGGATCCTGATAATCTCAGGAACGGGGTCCATCGCCTACGGGTGCAACAGCAAGGGGGAAACTGCTCGTTGCGGCGGATGGTTGTTCACCATCCTGGGAGACGAGGGTAGCGGTTCGTGGATCAGCCGCAGGGCTCTGCGCCATCTTGGCCGCTTTTTTGATGGGGCGGTTGGGGAATCGCCCTTGGTCGGCCTTCTAAGGCATGAACTCGATGTGAATTCCAGGGAGGACCTCAATGCCTTGGCCCATAGGATGGGCATGCAACCTTGGTTTACCCCTGCTTTGGGGAAAACGGTGAACGATGCGGTGCTCCTGGGCGATTCCGAGGCAGTTTCGATACTTGAATGTGCTGCGGCCCATATTTTTGGGATCGTACGGGACTTGGCCCTGGAATTGTATCCCACCAAGGAGCAGCAGACCTTCAATTTGGGGTTGTGGGGAAGTACTTTGCTCCTTTCCGATGTATTGAAGCAACGATTCCTGCATTTGGTGTTGGCAGAATTCCCTGCGGCAAGCATTTGCCTTACTGAGAAGGAATCAATTGATGGAGCGATTGAATTGGCGTTGAAACTTCATAATGAGACCATATAAGAATGTTGTAAGCCGAAAATGATAATTTCCTCCTTCCTAAAACCTCCATCTATCAGTTTTCTTGATTTTTTTGGACTTTTTCTCCCATGTCCGAATGATGTCGGATGAAGCATATTCAAGCTCCTCGTTGATACGTTGTGTCAGCAGGTCAAGTTCTTCGCTGGAGAAGACACGTTCTTCTCCCAGCGTGTGCAGGGTCTCTGGTCTGGTCCATCGATTCATGACTGATAGTCCTCCCTCGGCTTGGCGATATGGGTCTCAAGCACCTTTGATGTGAGGAAACTCGTCCTCCATGGATGATCCTGGGCTGGCTTGAATTGGTTTTTGCTCTTCTGGGCGGGGGTGGGTCCTGGATCGAACTCCTTGCTGTGGGCGCTTCTCTTCTCGATTTCATTGAGGATGTATATCTCCTCCTTGATGTTGGCGAGCAGCGTACCGTCGAAAGCCTTGATGACAAGGGCTTTTGTACCCTTTATGAAGTACTTCGGACGCAGGCCGTTCGAATACTGGGTACAGGGTAGGTAGTACGAATTGTGGTACTGGATGCTGTGCCCGGCATCAATGACGCGCTTTGAGACCACCGCCAGGATTGTATTGATGTCAGTCTCAGAGGGCGAGGCCAGGAAGGTGCTGGAGTCGAGGTCCTTCTCATCCTTGAGGGAGAACTGTGCATTGAGCCTGGGCAGGTATTCCCAAAGGAAGGCGTTTGCCTCTTCGATGGTAGTGATCTTATGGCGGGCGAGCTCCACTGGGATGCGGCCCTGGAGGGTCTTGTTCATCCTTTCCACTCGGCCCTTGAATTGGGGAATTGAACTAGCCTCAATCCCAATGCCAAGGGTCTTGCAGGCGGCGGCGAACTGCGTAAAGGTATCCTTTTCCTCATCTGGCTTGTTCAATAGGCTGTATTCGAATACGGTCCGCCGGTCTGTCCTGAACAGCGAGGGGATGCCATGAATCTTGAGAATCATGTACAGCACGTTGTAATAGCCGTTCAAGGTTTCCTGTGTATCGAACCATGCCCCCACAACCTCGCTGGTAGCATCGTCAACAGCAATGTGAAGATGCCATTTCTCGGCGCCGGTAACCCAGAGAAGCTCACTGGCATCCATCTGGATCATCTCACCGAAATACTTGCTCCTGGGCCTCCTGGGATGTGCCTCGGCAGCATCAAGCATGCAGAATGCAGCATTGACCTGCTCGCTCTCAGTCTTGCTGAGGTTCTCCTTCCTCGCAATCAGCCTTACCTTCTTCTCTATCATCCTCTTGGTTGCCCTCTTTGAGCAGGGAGAGACGAACAGCGCCTCCTTCAGGATTGAATGCAGCGTACCGTCGGATATGGACATATTGTAATCCTCTTTGAGGATCTCTGCAAAATGGGTGAAACTTGCATTGCTGTACTTGTCCTTGTACAGCTGCAGGACCAGCTTCCTCGTCTCCTCAGATTTCGTCGTTGCTGGTTTGCGCTCCTTGTTGTGATGGCTGAACAACGAAACATCTTCGCTTTCATACCATCGTATGTATTTCAGAAGCGTTTTTCTGGTGCATCCGAGCTTCGTCCTGCCTCTTCTGATGGCCGTATCGGTGCACCCAAGGTCAATGACCTCCTTGGCTGTGCTGTATTTCATCTGTTCATTGGGCCTTAGTGCTGTAAGTTCCATCGCCTGCAACCTCCTCAAGGTGGCTTTCGCCCCTTGTAGAGAGCTTCTACCCCCTCATCTACATGAAGTCTGGGCAGATTCTCGCTCCTAAAACCGATGGTAGCGCCGGTGATGTTTAAGAACATGCAAAGGTTGTTGAAGTCAGTGGAAAACATGTCGAGCACATATCTGAGCCAGTCATCGCCACAATCCTTAAGAAAGGTATATAGGGCGACTGAGATGTCGTTTTTTGAAAGGATGCCGCAAATGTATAGCTGGATATTCTTGATCACAGTATCCCATACACCCCTGTACCAGGACTTCCAGTAGGCTCTTGTCCGCGGGCTCGCCAGCGAGAAGTCCGCCTTGTTCTCCAGGACGGAGCGTATGTCAGAGATGCAATACTGTTTGTCCTTTACAATGTCGTCAGGGAATATTGTCGAGTAGAGGCCATCTTCAAGGCAATGGCCAACGGCAACCGTTATCGTTTCTGCCGTCGGGCCATCTTCTGCTGTGTATCTCATGGTCCTCTTGCGCGTGAATGAAGGCTCGAGCGCGGCGAGGCATGTGCTGCACAGCATCTTGCCATTGCCTTTTCTTAAGGATGGATGGAGATTCTCTTGAACTTAAGCCGGAGCGGTGGTACTGTTTTCATGTGTTATTGTGAAGAGGAAGCTTAATGCGGTCAAACAAACGGCTTCCTCTTCTTTTTCCTTTTAGGATTTTCTTCCTGCTGTTACTCCATTAAAACACAGATAAGCCCATACGGGAAATAATCATTTGAGGGAAGAATGAGATTTTTCATATTCGGGCTAGTCTTCATAATGAGACCATATAAGAATGTTTGCCTTCCCAGCTTCGGAGCGGTATACTCGATGTTGTTGGAATCTTGCACTGGAGACATGCTGTGACAATTTCTTATATACCGGAGTATCTGAAAGTAAAAAATCGAAAACTGATCTTTGACTTGTTCCTGGAACATGAGAAATTGGCACGGTCAGAACTGGTTTCCTTGACGAATATGAGCTTCCCTACGGTCAGCAAGAGTGTGGATTATCTCTTGTCAAGGAACATCCTCATGGAAGAAGGGATCGATTCGAATATGTCCGGTCCGGGTAGGAAGCGGAAAAAACTTGTATTCAACTCTTCGGCATTCTCAGCATTGGCCATCAATCTGGAAGGACAGATAGTCGAAATCGGGATCATCGATTTGTCGGGGAATATCCTTTCTTACAATAAGCATGAATTCAAGGACTTTTTGGATCCCCGGTCACAGATTGCATTGGGCAAGGAGATACAACAAACACTGAAGAGAGCCCCGTCGCCGGTATTGGGGATTGGAATCGGTTTTCCTTCGAACATCAATCCCGTCTCTGAGGAGATCGTCAGTTTCTATTCACTCGGGATCAGTCATCCTGTCCCGATCAGCAAGGTGTTCTCCCCGCTTTTCTCTCAATTCGAAGCTCAAGTCTTTATTGAGAATGATGTGAATCTTGCGGCAAAAGGAGAGGTTTTCAGTCGAAGGCTCGAAGAAAAGAGATGCAACCTTTGCTATTTGACCCTCGGAAGCGGCTTTGGCTCAGGTATAATGCTCAACGGCGAGTTGTGGGCCGGAGTAGGATTCAAGGCGGGTGAAATCGGGAACATGCTGATCGAGCCCATTGATCTGGGCAAACCGCTCAGTGGGCAGACAATCCCACTTGAGCAGCGGGTGAACATCCAAGCCATCAACAGGCATTTTTCCATCGATCTGCTGCAAGAGGGGGAATTGGACCCGGTCAGGAAAAGCCTGGTCATTGACTTCCTGATTCCTGTACTCTCTACGGCGGTTTTTAATGTTGCATATTTCCTGGACATAGAGGATTTCATTCTGGCCGGGGTCATTCCAGGGATATTGGGAAACGGGTTGCTTGAGAAGATTGAAGCCACGGTTAATGCAATGCTGGAGAATCGGGGAAGAAAGATCAGGGTATCACCGCCATTCTCTTCATTTACAACATTGATAGGTGCTGCCTCACTGGTTTTTGACAAGACCATTCTTGATGGTTTGAACGGGTGAATCATCCAATTCTTGATGCCCAGTTTCCTTCGACCTCTTGCTCGGGTCTGTTTGATTCCTTTGGTGTCATTCGGCAAACACAATCCTGAAAGTCAGAGGTTGGAGTAATCGGCTCATTCATCCTTTGCCATGCATACCTTGTTGCGACCTGCCTTCTTGGCTGCATATGTAGCCTTGTCGGCTTGATCGATGATGTTTTCATAATTCTGGACTGGTTTCTCCCCGCAGTATGCAACACCGATGCTGACAGTTATGGAATAGCCTTCCATATCTGCATCCTGGATAGTGCTACGAAGCTTCTCGGCTACGGATGCCAGCTCTGCTTGTCGTATGCATATGCCATGGCCAGGAATTCTTCCCCGCCGAATCGGTAGAATTGCAGATGTGTGTCTCGTTCAAAATCTTTCAGCATTGCTCCGAGCCGGTTAAGGCACTGATCACCGGAGATATGCCCATGCTCATCATTGAACTCCTTGAAGTGATCAATGTCGAACAAAAGGATTCCTGAAGGCTTGTTCGACTCATTCTTCTCGATTGACGACAGTGTTTCAAACAATTTTCTCCTGTTCAGCAAGCCCGTGAGTATGTCAGTTTCTTTTTCGATGACCAAAAGCCGGTGTGCATCGTAGTTATGCAGGCGAACGTATACCATCATATTCCCAAGATACGTACCAAGAATTGAAAAACACAGGCAGTTGATGGTATCGTCAAGAGCGTATTGAGGCTTCAGGGAGAATGCAAGCGCAGTATGCACGATCAACCAGAAAACGACGAAGAGATTCATCCGGCGG
>JAQVVB010000211.1 GCA_028699215.1 Sphaerochaeta sp.
ATTGCTCTTATAAGCTATAGCGGGAGCGCTGAATTGAAGCTCAATCCATTAGGGGATTTTTTGGCTTTGTTGGCCATTGTCGTTTGGGCTTTCTACACCATAGCAACCAGAACTGTATCGAAAAAAGGGTATCCTACGCTTTTGGCAACCAGAACCATGTTTTTCTATGCCCTGTTGGGGATGGTGCTGACTCAGCTTATCTTTGCTGAGCCCTTTGAAGTTGTCCAGGTTTTCCAAACTCCCTATCGATATCATTTTCTTTTCTTGGGGGTTGTCGCTTCTGCTTTGTGCTTTGTGCTATGGAATTTTGGATTGAAAACCATAGGCCCGATCAAGAGCTCTTTCTATCTGTATCTCAGTCCCATCATCACCATCATCTTCTCGGTTGTCTTCTTGGGAGAAACCATAACCCCAACCTCTGCAATCGGGACAGGACTGACGCTTGCCGGGTTGTTGGTTTCTGAATATAGACGTGAAAGAAGTAAGAAAGGAATGCCTGAAGACTTGTAAAACTACTATACTGATGTTACCCTGTTTGTGATTCATGGGGGGTATATGGATACGAAGGACAAGCTGGACATTCTAAGCAGGGACGCCCAATATGATCTTTCCTGTGCATGCGGGACAAAGAATCCTGCAGAACACAGGAAGAAGAACAGTTCTGGAGATGGTTGGCTGTATCCTACGACTACTGCAAGTGGTGGTCCTGGAATAATTCTCAAGACGCTTATGGGCAATCGGTGTTCCAATGACTGCAAGTACTGCCCGCTCCGTGCCAACCAAGATTTTCGGTCTGTAGCACTTTCTCCTTATGAGATGGCGTCCTTTTTTTTCGAATTCCAACTTAAGCGCCCCCTTATCGGTATTTTTCTTTCTAGTGCCGTCTTGGGCGATTGTGAAAAGACCATGGAGCAACTGGTTGCAACTGCTGAAATATTAAGGAAACATTTTCGCTATCGTGGGTACATTCATCTGAAGATCATACCAGGGGCAAGTAAGATGAGTATTGATGCTGCTCTTCGCTATGCTTCTGCTGTTTCCCTCAACATTGAGGCTCCTGGAGAAAAACACTTTTCCAAGCTTTCTGATCTGAAGAATTACCAAAAGGACATCATCGATCCTCTTACGTATATCAGTCAGCAGACATCCAAAGGCAACAGGTATGCAAAAGTGCATACATCAAGTCAATTCATCGTAGGGGCGAGCGATGAGAAGGACAACGAAATCCTTGGATATGGGAGTCGAATGTATTCCAACCTTCATGTGGGAAGGCTGTACTACAGCGCATATCAGGGAGGGTTGGGGGATCCTTCCATTCCTGGAGAGCAAAACGTAATGAAGCTTGAATCAGATGAGCAGTTGTCGCTTTTTGATTTTGAAACACCTCGAGGGACTTCGCCTGATGCTTTGGTACGTGAACATCGGTTGTATCAAGCCGATTGGTTGTTGAGGCAATATGGTTTTGGGTATGATGAGCTGATATTTGGAAAGGAAGGGAATCTTTCCTTGGAAAAAGATCCCAAGCTTGTGTGGGCTGAGTCCCATCCTGATTATTTTCCCCTCTCAGTGAAAAAAGCCTCGAAGGAGCAGTTGCTTCGGGTCCCCGGTATTGGCCCGACGTTTGCATCCAGGATTGTAAACTACAGGAAGGATACTCCTCTCTCTACATTGGAGGATCTCCGTCTTCCTTCTGCGTATTTCAACAAGGCAAAATCTTACTTACAGATCTAAGGGATCTTTTGCTGGATGGCTTGAGTGAAATAGGGCAAAAGCCTACAATGACGCATCATGTTTGAGCTCTACATTTCGTTCTTTTTTGTCTATTCAATTTTTGCAGTTGTGAACCCTTTTCTTCAGGTCATGCTAAGAAATGTAGGGTATTCGTATGAAGCTGTCGGTATCTTGCTATCTGTGTTTGAGGTGGCAGGTATTGTCGGGCCTTTGGTCATTGGACGAAAGGTGGACAAGACGGGGAGAATGAAAGATGCAATCCTCATCAGTACTGGTTTTTCCGCTCTAGGAATCATATTGTTGATGCAGTCGACCCATCTTTGGCTGACCGTTGTTGCCTTGATGATTTCAGCGTTTTTCCTTCGTTCCCTCCTTCCTCTTCTCGATACTGTAGCAACCAATCGATTTAATGGTGATGCTCAGAAATATTCACTATTGAGGGCTTTTGGGACCTTTGGGTTTGTTTTCTTCTCCTTGGTCTTTGCTGTGATCAAGCAACCAAATCAAGGCAGCAACTTGAGCATAGGAACCTATGCCCTCATGGGATGTTTGCTTTTTTTCTTTCCTGTCTTGACGTGGAAGGAAGTGAAGCAACCCAAAAAACAAAAGACTATCCAGAAGACGGTGGTTGCAAAAACTGCCAATTGGTATGACGTTGCGTTTGTCGTTGGGTTGATCATCATTGCTTTCAATCGTTTGAGCATGTCTGCGATAACCAGTTTTCTATCTCTTTATTTGGTTGAAGAACTCCATATTGATGCCATCAGTCTCATGAATGGTATTGGAGCTGGAAGTGAATTCTTCGCCATGATTCTTGCTGGCTATCTTATCCAAAAGAAAGGGGTTCTTCCTGTTACCTTATTGTTGATCAGCGGCATAGGAATGATTGTCAGGTTGCTTGTGATTGCGCTGGTTCCCTCGTTTCAAGGGGTGCTGATCGCTCAGATGCTGCATAGTGTAGGGTTTGGGTTTTTCCATCCTGCTGCAATCCAGTTTGTTGCTCGCCGAGTCAAACGGTCCCATAGAACCATTGGGATGTCCCTCTATATTTCCATCGGGACAGGGCTTCCTGCCGTACTGGGCTCTTCTCTTGGAGGAGTGATTGCAGAATCGTATGGCTATAGGACGCTTTTCTTGAGTTTTACGGGGTTTGCTGTTGTTTCTGTTGTAATGTGTTTGATGTTTTGGAAATTGATGACAACACCAGCCATTGAGGAGGTATAGAATGGTACCCATGAGAAGATCTGACAGGCGAATGGAGCAGGATGAAGCGTATACACTTCTTCGTACCTGTTCTTGGGCGACGTTGTCCATGGTGAATGCACGATCAGAATCACCCTTGGGTTTGGGGTCTCCTTACGCGATTCCCATTTCTCCTGTTGAGTGGAAAGGTTCGGTGTATTTTCATTGTGCCAAAGCAGGTCATAAAATCGATAATCTGAAAGCTGATGGACGAGTCTGTCTTACGTGTGTTGGCCATGCATTGCCTGATGAACTGGCGCTGTCCGTAGCATATGCAAGTGTAGTGGTCTTTGCCGAAGCTAAAGAGGTAAAAGACGAGCAGGAGAAGACGCAGGTGTTGCTGGAGGTTTGTAAAAAATTTGCACCTTCACAGATGGATGGGATGGAAAAGTATATAGCAACCATGTTGTTGCAGACTGCAGTATGGAAATTAGAGATAGCTGGTTACTCTGGAAAGCAGAGGAAGTTTGAATGAGCGCGTAAGGTGTGGTATGCTCACTATAAGGAGAATCTACTTGTGAAAAACAGTCCAGGGTGGGATCTGCTCACAATGCAGAATGTTTCACCGGAAAAAATCCAGAGGAATCTTAGGGAGTTGTCCAATTTCCTCAATAATGATGTCTCCAATATACTTGGAATCGTTTCGTTGTATCATCCATTGGAATTGTTGAAGATGGCTTGTTGGGAACAGCGAAGAATTGAGCATGCGCGTCCTGATGATATATTCGCCCAACAGGTTTCCTCTCATTTGATTGCGTATCTTCAGGCTTTGATCTGTGCAAAACAGAGCTGGCCTTCTTCCAATCGTCAGATTAAAGAAAAGGATTGGAAACGACTGACGCAATTGTTTGAGGATTTATGCCGCAAGAGTGTTCGGTATGTCGATAATTTTACCTTACAACTTCATTCCAATGGCTTGTTTTCTCATGATGAACATATGGTTGCTTATCAGGCTCTGGCTACTGATTTTTGTATTTCTCCTTTATCTGACGAGTCGTTGTTGCCGAAGCAATTGAATGCATTGAAATATCGTCTTCAGCCATTCAATGCACTCATCTCCAAAGTTTTTGCTTCCCAACTTGATGGTTTACTTGCTGCATTTGCTTCTTTATCTGAGAATGCTTTCCAAGGTATTGCCAGGTTGAGGGATGACAGTACTGCCTTCAAACAGGCTAGTATGCTCCAGCTTGAATTGCTGAAGAGTCATGGGGAGAAGGTAAGCGACATGCAAGCGGCCATGGACCGGATTATCCGTGAGCAGGGCTGGGAGTCCTGGGTTGCTGATATTGTCGGACGTAGAGACGGTTTTGATCTGTTTGATGTCATGAAACTTACTTCTTTGAGCTTTGATGATGCTGTTTTATTGTCAGCAGGCGTTGGCGATGATGCAGGGTTTCTTGTAGGTGATGAAAGCGGTTGGCTTACAAAAAGTTCAGTGTGTCGTGATAAACCCTTTTTGCTGTTTGACTCACATGTATTCTGTTTTGATGGTGATTCGCTTTTGGACAGGGCGTATGAAATTATTCGCAATGCTGTCTGCAACCATGATGAGGATACAAGAAAAGCTTGGCAAACCATAGAGAATGAGAAGCAGGCTATGGTTCCTGTCACGTTCTTTACGGCAATGCTCGGTACCATGAATTACACCAGAAAAGTTCCTTTTGCCGACGGATATGTCGATGCTGTCTTTGAAGATAAAAAGGGTGAACTTTTTATTCAGGTACCCTCAACACATCTCAGTCTACTTCCTTCCAATCCTTTTGTTTCAGTTGAAGACACGGTTCTTCAATTGGAGAGTGAGGCTGAGGCTCTCAGTTTGTTGGAACATGCTCCCCAAAACTCTATTGTCATCGATATGAACCACCCCGTTCTCTATCCTCTTGAACTTCAACAGGGTGTGCTTACTCTCTCTTTCCTGCAGCTTGCAGATTTGGCTTCCAATTGGGATGGTGTCCATCAAATCAAAGAGGTATTGGGGCTTTCTCAGTTTTCTCATCATCACCCAGAACCTGAAGATACCATGAGTGAGACTGAACAAGTTGCCCATGATGAGGAAGAGCTTGATCCACAGGAAGAGCTTGATCCACAGGAAGAGCTTGATCCACAGGAAGAGCTTGATCCACAGGA
>JAQVVB010000014.1 GCA_028699215.1 Sphaerochaeta sp.
GTTACCTTGCCCAAGGCAATATGAAGCTCTATCCCACCGATGTCTTTTATGCCATTCTTCCCATTCATCATGCCTATACCATGATGGCTGTTTTCATTGAGGCGCTCAGTGTGGGAGCTTCCATTGTATTCGGTAAGAAATTGGTCATCAGTCAGGTCCTCAAAGAGTTGAAGGAAGGTGAGGTAACCATGTTCCTGGCTGTTCCCATGCTCTTCAACAAGATGATCGCCGCCTTGATGAATGGATTGAAAGAGAAAGGCATCGTGGTGTATGGACTCATCCGCTTCCTGATGGGGGTTTCCGGTGTGCTCAAGAAGATCTTCAAGGTGAATGTCGGTAAGAAGATGTTTGGTTTCTTGCTGAAAAAGCTCTCCTTGGATAAGAATAGGATCTGTATTTCAGGCGGTGGACCACTTCCAGCTTCGACGTTCAAATTGTTCAATGAACTGGGTATCGATTTTGTGCAGGGATATGGTTTGACTGAGTCCAGTCCCATCACCCACCTCAATCCCACTGAAGCTTATATTGAGACATCAGTAGGTAAGGTCGTTCCTCAGACACAGGTGAAGATCGTCAATCCTGATGCAGATGGAAATGGTATCATCCATATAAAAGGACCTATGATCATGCAAGGGTATTACAATCATCCAGAAGCTACTGCTGAGGTCTTGGAGGATGGTTGGCTCAATACCGGTGATGTTGGTCATCAGGATGCAAAGGGCTATCTGTACCTTACCGGAAGGGCGAAGAACATCATTGTCACCGAGGGAGGCAAGAATGTCTTCCCTGAGGAGATCGAGGATCACTTCCAGCTTTTTGAAGAGATTGACACCATTTGTGTCTGTGGATATCTCATCGATGCCAAGACCAAGAGCGAAGGCATTCGTGCCTTGATTTATCCTGCTGAGAAGTTCCGCGACTCGATGAATAAGGAACACGGCGACAAAGCTCCTGAAATAATTGAGAAGAAAATGCAGGAAATCGTTTCACAGGTGAACAAGGAATTACAGGCGTATAAGAAGATTGAACGGGTAACCGTAGTTGATGAACCGCTTGAAATGACGAGTACGAAAAAAGTTAAGCGCTTTGTAGTTGAACAAAAGTACAAGGACTAGGTATAGTTGTCAGTATGAATAGTAGTGTACGAAGTTTTCTGAAGGCTCAGGCTCAAGAATATAAGCCGGTCGTAATGGTCGGTAAGGGGGGTGTCGATGCAAGAATCATCACAGCCCTCAATGAAGCGCTCGCCAGCCATGAGTTGGTGAAGGTGAAGTTCCAGGCTTTCAAGGATGAGAAGAGAACCCTTAGTGAAGACCTTGCAACCCAAACGGGAAGTGAGCTTGTCAGCATCATTGGGTTTATCGCGACCTTCTACCGTGAAAGCGAAGACCGTCTCATTCATATCCCTAAGGATTTGATTAAGAAAGGTGAATGAGTCTCTCCTGGGAGACGAAAACGAGGCATCAAGGTGTATGAACGCTTTGGTGCCTTTTTCTATCTTTTATTGAAAAAGAAAATGCAAGCCCTCCTTCCAACGGAATCGAGGGCTTGCGCTTAGAGAAAATCCACCAGAAGGTGTATCTCCATTAGACCATATCGGCTTTTTTACTGCAATAACTTAATGACTTTTTCCTTTGTAATGTTGTATGTCCAAAAGAGTAAGTTTCTTTTCCAGTGAGGTTCTTCTTGTTTCGAAGCTTTCCAAGTCCTGCGGATTCCATAATCTCTCACTCAAAAGGGACAGTCTTGGAAACAGAAGGTACTCGGCAGAGCGGGCACTGGTTACCAATTCAGTCCAAAGATTTCCTTGTCCTCCTAAGATCTTTTCCTTGGCTTGATCGTCCATGCTCGGTGATACAGGACTGAACTCTGCGGTTTTTTCTAGTGTAGTCACCCCGATGTTACCTGGTTCATCAAAGGAATCAAGGTGCTTGTAATCAAAATAGCATCCTGCAGTATTGGGACTCATGATCACTTCATGTCCTAGGTTGCTTGCTTCAATTCCGCCCTGTTCCCCTCTCCACGACATCACGATCAGAGAGGAAGGAAGGGAAAGTTTCTCAGTCCCTTCCAACACTTCATCCCATCCAATGGGGCGTTTTCCTTCTGCTTCCACCATCTTGCAGATTTTGCTGGTCATCCAACTTTGCAGCTGCTTTGCGGAATCCAAACCCTCATCTTTCATTCTTTTTTGACATGCAGGACAGCGTTGCCAAGCAGTATGCGGACATTCGTCCCCCCCGATATGTATGTAGGGGTCGGTGAAGAGTGTGGAGATCTGATGTATGGCAGTCTGGAGAAATGTAAGGACCTCATCATTTCCTGCGCACATGACTTCTTCGAAGATTCCCCAACGGTCCTGAACCTCATACGGTCCTTTCGTGCATCCGAGGTTGGGGTAGGAGGCGAGCAAGGCCGAGGCATGCCCGGGAGTCTCGATTTCAGGAATGACAAGCATGCACCGCGTATGTGCATACTCCTGGATATCCCTGATTTCATCTTCAGTATAGCTTCCTCCATAGCGTGTTGTCTCGGTATAGTTCAACTCAGTGCGAAAAGATCCTACAGTGATGAGCTTTTCATACCCGGTTATAGGGAGTCTCCACCCTTGGTCATCGGTGAGGTGCCAGTGGAAACGGTTCAGATGGTGTAAAGCTGCTGCATCGATGAGTTTCTTTATGAAGGTCGGCGAAAAGAAATGTCTACTGCAATCAAGCATGAAACCACGCCAGCTGTAGAGTGGTTCGTCCTGTATCAAGCAGCAAGGAATAAGATTGTCATTGGCTAAAGCAATCTGTCTGAGTGTCTGCAAGGCACAGAAAGCTCCGCTTTTGGTACCGGCTTTGATGACGATTTGGTTTTTGCTGACTTTCAGGTGGTATGCTTCTTCGTTAAGTTCTTCTTGGAATTTGAAGAGGATGTCCTCTCCTCCAAGGTTGCAAAGCAGCTGCTCGGTTGCTAATTTTGCAACTTCAAGAAAGTGTGGATCGTAGCTGATCGTAGTTCCATGATGAAGTCTGAATACTCCGTCCTTTTCTTCAATATGCTTGGGAAGTGGCATTAAAA
Source organism: Sphaerochaeta sp. (assembly GCA_028699215.1). Lineage (GTDB taxonomy): Bacteria > Spirochaetota > Spirochaetia > Sphaerochaetales > Sphaerochaetaceae > Sphaerochaeta. The sequence goes on from JAQVVB010000014.1 coordinate 3,067, forward strand.
GTTCACGTACTGGTAAGGTTTTTGTTTTCTGCATGGATTCTTCCTATCATGGGGTTGTTCGTCTGTCAAGTTCAATGATTGAACAAACTATTTCTTGACAGACGGAAAAGTTGATGATAATCTTGGTTTGTACAAAGAGCAAACAAACTAGAATCGGTGATGCTGTCCATAGGGAACAGGGAGAAACTGATGAGAATCAACAACAACAATTTTCAAAAGAATGCAAATACTTCTTTGGTCGCTCAGCTGATTTGGAAAAGTCCTGGAATCAGCAGGGTCGATATTGCTCGTGAGTTGAACTTATATCGTTCCACTGTCACCAATATCATATCCACCTTGATCGATGATGAAGTCGTCTATGAAGGAGAAGAGGGAAGTGGTATGAGTCGAGGAGGTCGTAAGCCGATCATTCTCAGACTCAATGAAAAGTTTGGTTGTGTTGTCGGCTTTGATATTCAACCGTCACATTATCGAGCGGTAATCCTCAATATCACCGGAGCGATGCTTTTTCAGGATAAGGGACGTCTTCCCAAAGTGGATTTCGATGGCATCATTACGTTTTTAATGGATTTGGTTCTTGAACAGGTGAAGAAACTCAATATGCCTTTGCTTGCTGTTTGTGCTGGAGTTCCTGGTGTTGTAAACAGTGAAAGTGGGGTTATCGTCTACGCTGAACCTTTCAATCTCAAAGAGTATGATTTATTTTCATTTTTTGCAGATCGTTATGATGTGCCTGTTTTTGTTGAAAATGATGCAAACTGTACCGCATGGCTTGAGATGACCATCAACCGTAACGTCAATTTAGGCGATTTTGTTTGTCTGCTTGCTGATTATCATGAAGGCAACTATCAATTTGGAGACCGATCAGGCATTGGTGTAGGAGTCGGGCTTTCCATTGGCGGCAAGGTGTATCATGGTTCGCATCATAGTGCAGGTGAGTTTTGTTCCTTAAGCTGGAGAGAAGACAGTGTGGGCCAGACAGGGTTGCCCAGCGACTTGCTCATACGTTCAGTTGAGGATGAAGAAGCCTGGAGCATATGGATGGTTGACCTTTTTGCTTCTTTGGTTCCCATTCTTGCAGTCATAGACCCCAGGGTGGTTTTCATACATGGAAAACCCTTCAGTGACGAAGATAAAATCAAAAGGTTGCTTGCCTCACGATGCCCACAATTTCTTGCTATATTGAAAAAAATCAATTGCAAACTGATTTTTGATGCGCAAGATGAGTCTGTGGTGGCAAAGGGAGCTGCCATGATGTATCTTCAGAAGCTTTTCGCCGTTCCTGAACTGGCAGAGATGGATAGCCGAACTCACTTTAGTTGGGATGATGTTCTTGATCAGGTATTTCCAGAAAAAAAGACCTATAAAAAATAGTAATATCCAGCTTCGGTTGGCCAAAGTAGTTGCTACGTAGTTTTCTCAAATTTGGATCACTGTTTTTTGTTGACAATATGAGATGTTGATGGGACAATATGGTTAGTTGATAGAAAAATCAACTAACATGAGGGGCTTGGATGAAACGGACAAAAGTCATTAATAATTCTCGGATTATTCGCGAGATATGGATTAGAAGGGAAACCAGCCGAGTGGAGATTGCCCGGTTGTTGGATTTGGATAAATCAACCATTTCCCTTGCCGTAAATAATCTGATTGAAAAAGGAATGATTGTAGAGACTGCTGAGGGACATTCTGGCCCCCAAGGAGGAAGAAGACCGGTATTCATCAAGTTGAACAAGACGTACGGAAGTGTATTGGGTATTGAGTTCAGGCCTGGTTCCTATACTGCGATTCTCGTGGATATGGAAGGAGAAATCCTTGCAACACGTATTGGTAAGTTCTCGATGCAGGGCTTTTCCTTTACGGGATCTCTGCTTGATGTGTTAAACGGTCTGGTCAAGGAGCTTACTTCCTTTGGACCGCAGCTGTTGGGTATTGGCGTAGGGCTTTCGGGGGTTGTGAATGCTCAGGTAGGGATCATCAAGTACTCTGAACCCTTTGGCATTACTTCGGACTATAATTTCCATAAGGAGATATCTTCCCACTTTGATATTCCAGTTTTTGTTGAGAATGATGCCAATGCCTGTATTTGGGGTGAGCTCGCTTTTCATAGGCGTAAAGAACTGAGGGATTTCATGTTTCTTTTGTTGGAATTCAGGGATTTTGATCCTCAAAAAGATACTGTATGCAACCGTATCGGGATTGGAATGGGATTTGTCATCAATGGAAATGTACATTATGGGTCTGAATACTCAGCTGGAGAATTCAGAAGCATACTACGAAATAAAGAGTCTGTCGGACAGCTCTCGCTTTCTGAGGAAGACCATGCCAAATTGGATGTCGATCCACAAGTGATGGAGCGTTTTTTACGAGAGTTATTTGCCCATGTCGGCCTTATCGTCAACACCTTGAACCTCAGCCATATCATATTGGGAGGAGCTTTCGAGCAACTGGGTGATTATGCTAAAGACATTTTGGAAGAAGAAATAAAGAAGAATTGGCCATATCCCTATTCGTATGAGATCAAGCAAAATATCTGGTACTCGTCGTTTGGGGAGAGAGCTGTGGCGTTTGGGTCTGCAGGAATGGTGCTGAATGCCTTGTTTGGAGATCAGGAGGTCTTGGAAGGTACCAGTCATACATTGAATTTGCGAAATAGCCTGATGGTGTTCTGAATATCTGTGCAAAAAATCAGGAGAAACAATCAAACACTCTCAAAAGAGAGAAAATAGGAGGGGCTATGAAACATTCGAAGATGAGAATTGCCTTGATTGCAGTGGCAATGTTGGTGTTCTTTGTATCCACAGTAGGCGCTCAGGCTGCTAGTGAATCAGGAGCAGGAGCAGGTAAGGTTGTTGTAAAGGCAATGGCTTATGGCGACAACTCAAACCAGGAAGGGGTGAACTGGGTACGTATCGTTGATGCATTTGAGAAGGCTAATCCTGGCATCGATATCGATTATGAGATGCTGTATGATGAAGCCTATCACCAGAAAGTAGTTGCTCGTTTGGCTGCTGGAGATGTTCCAGATTTTGCTTACATGGGCGCTGATGCTCGTTGGGGAGCTCCTTGGAAAGAAGCCAGCCAGCAGTACGATCATAGAGATCTTGTAGACTGGAACTATTTTGACCAGTCCTTGATTCCTCCCATGGGCCCGAATGGTGAAATTTATGAGATTCCCCTTGGGACCAGCAACATCACTACTGTTCTGTTTATGAACGAGAAACTGATGAAGTCTCTTGGCTTGAGTGCTCCAAAGACCTATGAAGATTTGGTTGCCATGGTTCCTGTTGCCAGAGCAAAAGGTATTGATGTAATAACGATTGATGGAGCCGATGGTTGGGCTTGGGGTTCTTGTGTGATGAGCACGGTCATTGCTAGAATTTCCGGTGATCCCAATTGGATGTCCAAAGCTGTAGCTGGTGAGTATAAATTCACTGACAAGGCATTTGTAGATTCTTTGGCTTTCTTACAGAAAATGGTAAAAGATGGCGTCATCACTTCCAAATCAGTATTGGTAGACTACGGTGCAAACATATCCAACTATTCCAATGGCAAAGCTTTGTTCATGGCTCAAGGCCAGTGGGTAGCAGGTGGTATTGAGAATCCTGAAGTTGCCAACAATACGGTTATGATGGCTTGGCCGAAACTTCCTGGCGAACCAGCTGACGCAGCAGGTTCTGTTGCCGCCGCAATCCAGGTTGGTTATGGCCTTACCAAGAGTGGCGCATCAAATCCAACTGTTCGTGATGCAGCTCTCAAGTTCATTGAATATTTCTACAGTGAACCCGAGACCACACAGCGCTTGCGTGATGGTGCAATCGTAGCTCCTGTTCTGAAGGGCTACCAAGTTCCTTCCGACTTGCCGTCGATTGTAAAGCAGAAGGTTGCTCTTGCTCAGAGAGCTCCTAACACTGATGTTATCGATGCTTTCCTCAGTGGAGATGCCAACGATGCTCTCAATACAGGTATGCAGAAGATCGTCAGTGGTCAATCTACTCCTGCCCAGATTGCAGCTTTGGTTGAATCATTGGTCAAACGATAACCTACAAGAGGTTTTGAACGTGAGGGAGTTTTCTCCCTCACGTGTTTTTTGCCGATAAGGAGTAGTGTGGTGAAAAAGCGAGATATTATGGCCTTACCTGCATTTTTTGCCTTGGTCGGCCCAGCTCTAATAATTTATTTGTTCATAATTGCCTATCCAATCGTGTATTCGGTGGCATTGAGTTTCTCTGATTTCAACCCCAATCGCGGTGGTTCCTGGAATTTTGTCGGGTTGCTTCAATACAAGACCATGTTCTCAGATCCTAATTTCTGGCATGCTTTGAAGAACAATCTGATTGTTGTGGCAGTTTCCGTTTTCGGCCAGATTCCCATCGGGTTTGTGCTTGCCTATATTTTGTATCGTAAACTGGTGAAAGCTGCGAATTTTTTCCAGACTGCGGTGTTCTTACCACATTTTCTTTCCACAATCGTTATTGGTATCCTCTGGCGGAGGATGTTTGAAGCAGATGGTCCTATATCACGGTTGATGCAAATAACCAGTGGGGATCCTTCTGCACAGTTCGATTTGATGCTGTATAGCGATACTGTCATGTATCCCATCGCCTTTGCCTTGATTTGGATTTATACCGGTTTGTACATGATCATCTTTCTTGCCAACCTACAGAAAATCAATGACAATCTCATTGAGGCGGCCAAGATAGATGGAGCCAGTGAACCGCAAGTCTTCTTTAAGGTCATTGTTCCGATGTTATCCGGAACCATTTTGGTTTCTGTCATTCTGGCGATTGCCGGATCCCTTCGTGGGTTCGATTTGATTTTCTCCATCACCACCCAAGGTCTGCAGAGAACCAACGCAATGGTACTGCCTATCTTCATGTACCAGACAGCCTTCCAGAACTATTCCAATGAAATGCGCTTTGCGTATGGTGCCGCCATATCCAATGTCATTGTTTTGATAAGCCTCATTCTGATTGCCATCAGCAAGCTAATGAGCCGCAAAACCGACGTATAGGAGATGGTAGATATGAAAATGGATGCACCTAAGCGTATAGCAGGCAAAACCATTGCCTATGTTGTATTGATTTCTTGGACGTTGATCACCGTGTTGCCACTCCTTTGGATGGGCTACTCTTCCTTTAAGTCCAATGAGGAGCTGATCACCAATATTTATGCTCCTCCAAAAGCTTTGTTGGACAACAAGAATGATGAATATGTGGTGATCAAGCCACAACTGAATGTCACTCCTGATTATGATATAGAAAAAGATCCTCGTGAAAGGTTGATCATCGAATCTGCGACCATCTCCCCTGAAAGGCGTTTGATGGTTCATTTCCTGCTCAAGGAAGATTTGTCTGCTGAGTTGCAGAATGTGCAACCGGGCGATCATATCTATGTTTCCCAGTTGCCAAAGGATATGCAACGGGAAATCCACTGGAAGACGGTTTTCTTTAACTATCGTTCAGCTATTTCCCGCGGAGGTCTCGGCCGCAAGTTCATCAACAGTCTTATTTATTCAATCACCTCCACGTTTTTGGTAAATCTCTTTGCCTTGATGGCTGCGTTTGCCATGAGCAAGATGCAGTTCAAGAAACTTGCGATGATTGTGGGAGGGGTTATTGGCCTTGGATATCTGATAAGCATTAATTCCCTGATCATTCCTCTGTTCCTTTTGCTCACCAAAGTGGGGCTCACTGACACCCATATTGGAATTATTTTGGTATACACTGCTTTTGGTCTGCCTCTTGCGGTCATGCTCGATACTCAGTTCATTAGTGGGATTCCCTATTCCTTGGTCGAGTCAGCACGTATAGATGGTGCCGGTACCTTTAAGATCTTGATGGCCATCATAACTCCCATGGCTACTCCTGTCATTGTTACGGTGAGCATCCTCACTGCTTTAGGTATCTGGAATGAGTTCCTGCTGGTCTTGGTTCTTGCAAGTTCTGAGGCAACCAAGTCGCTTCCTGTTGGAGTCTTTTCCTTCTCCAGCCTTACCAGCACGCAGTTGGGATGGCAACTGGCTGCATTGGTTGTTGCAACGCTTCCTGTCATGATCGTGTATTTCATATTCCAGAAGCGATTAGCTGAAGGAGTAGTAGGCGGGGCCATCAAGGGGTAAGCAGCAGAAAAATCAAAATTGAAGCAAAGGAGGCCCTGTTTGGGTCTCCTTTGGTGTGTTTGATAGTAGTTTTTTCCCCTCTTCGTGTGGTAAAGTTCCCTACAATGAAAACGTATAAACCCTGTATTCCCTGTTTCTTCAGGCAAGCCGCCAATGCTTCTCAGCTCTTGGGAATCTCTTGTGAACATGTTCAAGAGATGCAAGAATCCCTCCAGAGGTGCATCGATGACCATAAGATGGATGAACAGTCACCTCCTGAGATGGCTGTCAGCATGCAGAAGCTGTTCGTCAAGTACTCTCAAAATACAGACCCCTATGCTTCCATCAAGGCTGAGAGCAATAGGATGGCTCTTGAAGTATTGGACGATTTGCGTTCATTGGTCAGTGAATCCACCGATCAGCTCAAAAAGGCTGTGGAATTGGCTTGTGCTGGAAACATCATCGATTATGGCGTCTCTTCGTTGGGGCTGGATGTACGCAAAGAAATCGAGAGCATCCTACAAAAAGAGGAGCAGACCATTTCTGATGAGCGATTCCAGTTGACAGCGTTTGAAGAGGCTCTGAAGCAGGCACAGACGGTGTTGTATGTCGGTGACAATGCAGGAGAAATAGTCTTTGACCGTGTATTGCTTGAAACGATCAAGCACCTCTATCCTCATCTTTCACTTTCCTTTGCAACGCGGGGCACTCCCATACTCAATGATGTATTACTTGAAGACGCTCACGTTTGTGGTATTGAAGAAGTTGCTACTGTGATTTCCAGTGGGGTGTCAACTCCTGGGTTGGTGTTGTCTCAAGCGTCAAAAGAATTTCTTTCGCTCTATCCTACCTATGATCTTATCATCAGCAAGGGGCAAGGAAACTATGAGGCTTTGTCTGATTCGAAAGGCCCCATTTTCTTTTTGTTCATCGCAAAATGTGGAGTCATTACAGAACATGTCGGATGCAGGATGCATGAGTTGATTCTGCTTCGAAACAAGCAGTACAAATAGATGTGAAGTCTCTCTCTTCCTCTTGATTACTTAACGGTTGTGTAGTATATCAGAGGTATGGCAACACTATTGATTGGAACTTCAGGATATAGCTACACAGAATGGATTGGTCCCGTCTATCCTAAGGGGACCAAGGCCAGCGATTACTTGTCTCTCTATGCAGGATTGTTCGACACGGTTGAATTGAACTTCAGCTATTACCGCATGCCTGAAGCCAGACAACTGCAGGCTATGCATGAGCAAGCGCCCTCCTTGCTGTTTTCCATCAAAGCGCATGAGACGCTTACCCATACCATCGATTTTACAGCGTGGAGGGATGAAGCGAAAATCTTTCGATCCGCGGTTGAGCCCTTGCTCAAGGCAGGGTGCCTCGGTTCGGTCCTCTTGCAATTCCCCTATTCGTTTCATTATGAAATAGAACAACGAAAGTATTTGGATGCACTGCTCCGCTCTTTTTCCGATCTTCCTCTTGCTGTTGAATTCAGGAACAACCAATGGTACAACAACCGCACCCTCGATGGACTGAGATCCTATAAGGTGGCTTTCGTTTCTCTTGACCTTCCCCAAATCCAAGGGAATCCTCCTCTTATGGATGTTTCCACTGCTCCTTTGGCATATCTGCGCCTCCATGGAAGAAACCAAGAAGCGTGGTGGGGCTCTGACGCAGGAGCTCGCTACGATTATCTGTATTCCGATCGGGAGCTCTTATCGCTGGCCCAACGGGTCAAAGGCCTTGCTACAGGAGCGAGTACGGTATTGGTCTATTTCAACAACCATCGAAGGGGACAGGCGGTCAAGAACGCCCAACAGTTACGTCTGCTGTTGGAGACAAAAGAGATACACCATGACAAGTGAGCATGCAAGCATCATTCATATCAACGTGACGGATTTTGCCGCAGCAGTAGCAGTTGCCAAACAACCTTCTCTCAGCGATGTTGCCTTTGCCATTGCCAGGGAAGGCTCTTCCCGCAGGGTGGTCATCACCGCTTCAAGGAGAGCCTTTGCAGAGGGAATACGCCCTGGAATGAGTGTGAACAATGCCGTTCGCCTGCTTCCTTCTTTGGTGCTGGTATCTCCTGATGCCCCTTCCTGTGCAAAAGCCGATGCTGCGATAGCCGAGATCGCCCAACAATACTCCCCGACCATCCAATGTGACAGGGGAGGGCATCTCTATCTTGATGTAGAAGGAACCACCAGGTTGTTTGGTCCTCCTGTAGACTGCGCCATGCGTATACGCAATGAAATGTACGATCGACTGGGGCTGGAGCCTGCCATAGCGGTAGCTTCAAACAAGTTGGTGTCAAAAATTGGGACTAGGGCCATACGTCCCTGTGGAATTGCCCAGATACGGGAAGGAGACGAGGCTTCTTTTCTCTCTGTGCAAGATGTTTCCCTGCTCCCTGGCGTGGGGCCTTCCATCAAAAGACTCCTCACGGCTACAGGAATTCGGGACATAGGTCAATTAGCAGTACTGGATGACACGCAGATATTGGCTTTTCTTGGCAAACGAGGCTTGGCACTGCGAAATGCAGCCCGGGGCTTGGATGCTTCATCTCTCGATACAAAGGCTTTGCATCAACGGAAAATTTTTCGTAGAGTCGATTTTACGGAACCGGTCTGCGACCTTGATGCCTTTCGTTCAGCAGTGATTGCAGCCTCGGAAGATGCAGGTTTGGAATTGCGTAAGGAAAAACTGGGTTGTTCCGAAGTTCATGTTTCCCTTTCTTGGAGTGACGGCATGTCCAGTGAAGCTTCCAGAAAAACTAAAAACCAGTGGATTCTGGATGAAGAACTCATGCATGCAAGTTGGAGTGCCTCGTTTCAAGCCATGAACCGTAGAGTACGTATCTTGGCTTTTACGCTCTTTTTGGGTGCGCTCTCACCTGCTTGGAAAGAGAGTGATCTGTTTATTCCAGAGGGGCCGTCCAGACAAGAACGGCTGCAAGCTGCAATCGATGCCAATCGAATTCGATTTGGTCCTGCCATTCTTACGCATGCAGCGGCGGTGTTCCATGTCTAGCCGGCTTGGTATACGCTCAGCGTATTCTTTGCTATGGGGAACCATTGCTGTAGACAAGCTCATCCCGTGGCTCTCAAGCCAAGGGTGCACTGCTGTAGCAATAACAGACCGTGACAATCTCTATGGACTTCCCTCTTTTCATCAAGCAGCAAAAGAAGCGGGAATCAAGCTGATTACCGCCTGTGAACTTTTGTGTCCAGAGGGCTCTCTTTTTGTGTTTGTCCGCAATGATGTAGGCTTTTCCCGCTTATGTGAACTCTTGACGATGAAAAACCAAGAGGCCTCTTTTGATTATCTTTCCGCTTTGGTTGAAAATAGTGAAGGGTTGATCCTCGCTTCACTTTCTCAGGATATCCTTACCTATCTTTCCGGTTCTGTAAAGGACTTGTATGCAGCCATCTCCCCTCGATCCTTATCATCCATTCCCACTGCAAGAAAGCTGGAACTTCCTCTGCTTGCTCTCGACGATGCTACCTTTTTGCAGGAAGAAGACAGGGCTGTACACGCTGTATTGCGATCGATCGCCACCGGTAAGACTGTCGGAACACTGTCTGAAACGGATACGGAAAAAAAGGGTGGGGTGATTCTTTTGCAAGAAGCCTACCTTGAAGCCTTTTCTTCTTGGCCGGAGGCCTTGGCCTCTGCAGAAGACATTGCCGAAAAATGCATTGCAGATCCATTTTCCCATGGATTGATTTTTCCTGAGTATCCAACTGCTGGAACCACGGTTCAACACGAGTTGAAAAGCAGAGTGTTCAAAGGTGCTGAGAAACGATATGGCGAATTGTCGGATGCCGTGCTCCAGCGTATTGAGTATGAGCTGGATATCATCAACAGAAAGGGTTTTTCCTCATATTTTCTGGTCATGCATGACATCGTGAGAATGAGCAGCCGTACCTGCGGTCGGGGTTCTGGAGCTGCTTCCATCGTCTCCTATGCTCTTGAAATCACCAATGTGGATCCTCTTGCCTACAATCTGTATTTCGAACGGTTTTTATCCATGGCCAGAATCGATCCTCCCGATATCGATGTTGATTTTGCCTGGGATGAACGTGATGGGGTGTTTGCTTCTGTAATCAAACGGTTTGGGCAAGACCATTGCGCAAGGGTTGCCAATCATAATTTCTTTAGGTTTCGCTCGGCAATACGAGAAACAGCCCGTAGTTATGGCCTTCCTGATTCCCAGATCACCCGTATGGAACATCTTCTGTTCACCTCAGGGCTGAAAGAGATTTCCGATCCTCTTTGGCTTACTGTCTGCTCTCTTGCCAAACGACTGGTAGGATTGCCCAAGGAAATTTCCATGCATTGTGGTGGGCTGGTCATTACACCCAAGCCGGTCAGATGCTATGCTCCTATAGGACTGTCTCGAGATCTCTATCCCTTGCTGGCATGGGAGAAGGAAGGAACTGAAGCAGCAGGGTTCGTTAAAATTGATTTGTTGGGAAATCGGTCTTTGGCGGTCATCCGTGATGCCTTGTCTAATCTGAAAGAGCAGGGCATCTCCATCGATGAACGCACGTGGCATCCTGCAGAAGATCCTGAAACAATTGCTGCATTAGCCAAAGGGGATTCGATGGGAGTCTTCTACATCGAATCTCCTGCGATGCGCCAGCTCCAAAAGAAAACAGGTCGAGGTGATTTTGATCATATAGTCATTCATTCCTCGATCATTCGACCGGCTGCAAACAAGTATATCAGCGAATATGTTGAAAGACTGAAGGGCAAAAGCTGGAATCCTTTACATCCGCGTCTTGCCTATATCCTTGATGAGACCTATGGCATTCTGTGCTATCAAGAAGATGTTTCCAAGACGGCAGTGGCGTTGGCTGATTTCAATGAGACGGATGCTGACGCACTTCGCAAAGTCATCGCAAAGAAAGCAGGTTCTTCCAAGTTGAAACGGTATGAACAACAGTTCTTTGATGGGTGTAAAGCCAATGGACTGGAAATACAGACGATTGAAGAAATCTGGGGCATGATGCTCTCCTTCGACGGCTACTCTTTTTGTAAACCCCATTCGGCTTCTTATGCGATGGTTTCTTTTCAATCTGCCTATTTGAGGGTCCATCATCCTGCCAGTTTTATGGCTGCCGTACTTTCCAATCAGGGTGGGTATTATCGCGCTCATGCCTATATCAGTGAATCGCGTAGAATGGGACTGACTCTTGTAGGCCCTGATATCAATCAGAGTAGGGTGACCTATCATGCAAAAGGAAATGCATTGGTCATCGGTCTCATGGCCATAGCAAACCTATCTCGTTCTGCCATGCAAAGCATTGTCAGAGAACGGGAAAGAGGAGGGATCTTTTCCTCTTTGGAAGATGTTTCTTCCAGGCTGGACCTTACCCGTGACGATTTGGTTGCGTTGGTGACTGCCGGTACGTGTGATTCTGCCGCACCTAGCCTCAGCAGGAGCGAACAGCTGAAAAGATTGCTGATTACCAGAGGTAGGACAGAACCCTATGGCCAAGGGGATCTGTTTCAGAATCAAAGATGCCCTACTCCTGTAAAGAGTTCAGCATTACAGCCTCGCTTTGTCAGGACTGAAGATGAATTGCATCGTGAGTATGAGTCGTTGGGATTTCTCAGGGATTTTCATCCCTTGGTGCTCTGGTCAAAATTTCTATCACCCATGAAACGGGTACATGCTTGTGATCTGGATAGGTTTGTGAACTACCATGTAAATCTGATCGGCTGGCAGGTGACCCAGAAGGAGGTCCTTACCAAAGATGGACAGAGCATGAGTTTTGTCTCCTTTGAAGATGAGACAGCCCTGTATGAAACAGTGCTCTTCCCAGAAATGTTTTCACGGTATTACCCCTTGCTTTGTACCCAGTGGCCGCTTGAAGTAATTGGAATCGTGAAGAGTGACCAAGGTGCAACATATGTACAGATCCAGTATTTGAGGCAGATAGGGCGTGACAAGGTATTGGAGGCGTAAGACTTCACATCAGGTGATAAGAGACAAATAACCCCCTTCTCTTGAGAAAAGGGGGTTTTCACCTATCTGCTGCTTTGCCACAAGTCAAACACGTTCAGCTTCCCTTTGAACTGTTCAACGGTCAGTTTCTCTTTTGTCTTGAACAATACGACCTTCTGTGCAGTCGGACGTATGTTGAAGAGATTATCTGAGAACGTCCCTTCTATCTCTGAAGCATCGAGTGCTACGTCAAACGCAGGAGCCTTGCATCGTATCGTAATCGAAAAGCCTTTTTGTGCCTCCGCTATTTCCATAGAAAGCTTGGGATTGACAAGACTGCACCGTTTAGGTCTATCGAGCAACAGGGCGTTTTCGATATAGAGATCATCGGTCTTCAATTTGAAGTAAATGAAACACTCTTTAGCGTCGATGTTCAGCTTCTTGAGATCGATGGTGGTGATGTGGGTGCTGCTTTGTGGCGCAAAATCCTGTCGATATTCTTGTTTGAAGAGTTTCTCACCATTGAACCGACAGAATTTGACCGATACCTTGGCATCCTGTAGGGGCTCGACTTTGTCATGCACAACATAAACTTCGACTTGACCTTCTTTCTTGCAGTAGGCAATAGGAAGCGATGGTGCATAAAATTGCTTGGCAGCGTAGTGTAAAAGCTTCCACTTGCCTGTGTAGTCGATGGACGACCAGGACGCGACGGGCCAGTTGTCGTTGAGTTGCCAGAAAAGTGTACCCATGCAGTGAGGGCGGGTCGTTCTCCAATATTCGATGGCTGTCTTCATCGCCATTGCCTGTTGAACCTGGGAAAGGTACAACATCTGCTCAAACGTGGAGGGAAAGCGGAAGTATCGCGAGAAGTTTTCAATGATGATGGAATTTCCCCTGTCGTTTTTTTGATGGTGCTCCATCACCTCACTGGTCAAATTGAAGTCAGCGTCATTTGCATAGAGCTCAATGGTTGATTTTGAAGGAAAGCTCTGATACCCGAATTCACTAACGAACCGTGGCTTGATGGAATAGTAATCCTCAAAGGGTTTTCCTTCATGCCATACCGACCAGAAGTGCATGTCTCCTTTGTTGTCGTTGTGCCAGTTGTCGGAAAAATCGCCGGGACCGGCTGAAGGACTCGACGGCCACCACATGCGATGAGGGTCAAGTTCTTTGATCACCCTTCCCACCGTGTCTTCATTGAGCAACTGGTAGTCGGCAATATATCGCTCGGGATTGTTCTTCGACTCCTCATACCAGCCGATGGCCCCTAAATCCTCATTGTTTCCACACCAAAGGGCAATGCTTGCATGGTCTCTCAATCGAGGTATCTGGTACCTGAGTTCTGCTTCGACATTTTCCAAAAATGCTTGGTTTGCAGGATACATGGAGCAACTGAACATGCAGTCATGCCAGATGAGGATGCCTTTCTCGTCGCACATATCATAGAAAGCATCCATTTCGTACAACCCACCTCCCCACAGCCGAATCATATTCATGTTTGCATCTACACAATATTGCAATAATGCCTCATAGCGTTCAAACGTGATACGGGAAAAGAGTGCATCCATAGGAATCCAGTTGGCGCCTTTGGCAAAGACATCCCGTCCATTGACCGAGAACACCATGCCCCTTCCTTGCCCATCCTCATCATCTTCGGTTTTTACTTCAATGGTTCTGAACCCGATTCGTTTCGTCTTGCATTGGTTTCCTATGGTCAATTCCAACATATAGAGGGTGGATTTGCCTTCACCATTGGGATACCAGAGTTCTACATCATTGCAATTCAGGTGAAAGGTCAGTTTATTCAACCCAAGTTGCAATTTGACATTTCCTGTTTGCTTTTGGTCCGATACGCTGACACTTGCTTCCAGTTCCTGTTGCTTTACAGCGTTGTAAATCACCGTAACCACCACATCCCAACTCCCATCTGCTAGCTGTGTGGTATCTGTTACCTGTGATTCAATGATTCCTTCATCAATGAATTGCAGTTCCATAGGTTCATACACCCCAAAACTCATGATGCAAGGACCCCAGTCCCAGCCGCTATGACATTGGGTTTTCCGTATGAGATTCCGATGTTTTGCTGAAACAGGATAGACTGAATAGGGAATCGGATAGGAAAGCTGTTCAGCCTCCTTGATGGCCTGTTTCTCAGCACTGGTGAACACCAATTCAATGAGATTGCTTCCAACATGTAAAAAGGGGGAAAGGTCAAAGCGAAAACGTCTGAACTGGTTGTTGCACTTTCCCGCTTCCTGACCATTGATGAGGATCGAGATGACGGTGTCAGCCATGGTAAGCGTCAAAATGGGGCTACCTGTATTCAGAACATCTTGTGTACATGTTATATCCTTGCTCAGCACCCAATCCTGCTGTCCCACCCATTGGATATCCAATTCATTGGTTCCCCAGTAGGGGTCTGGGATGAGTTCTTGCTCGATGAGGGCTGTATGAATGTCACCAGGAAGGGTGCATGGAATGCTTTGATGCTTGAGAAAATATGTACAGAAGGGAGCGACGAGATTCTTGTCTCTGGGGGAGAGGCGCCACTGTCCGTTCAAATCTATGGTTTTCATGGGGAAATCCTCCTTTTTCCAGTATATCATACACCCTTCTTTTTCGGGGGGTGAAATCTGCATTGCTCCTTCTGTATTGATACCGTACAATACCCGAGTGAAGGAGTGGTACCCTATGATGAACGAGAATCGAATGAGAACACTTTTAAAGAACGACAAACCCACAATGGGGACGCGTATCGTCAGTACTTGGCCGATCATGGTGGAGGCGGTCGGAGCCTCTCATAATTTCGACTATATTGAATTTGTGGCAGAGTATGCGCCTTTTACCGATGCAGATTTGGAAAATCTTGTCAGAGCCGCAGAACTGCATGCCATGTCGTCAATGATAAAAATTGATTTCCAAAACCGTTTTTATGTCGCACAACGTGCTTTGGCAGCAGGGTTTCAAGCCATCATGTTCACTGACCACAAGACTGCTGATGAAGTCCGTGCTTCCCTCAACGCAATCAGAGCCGATACCCCTCAAGATGGTGGACGTTTTGGAAAACCTTCCAGAAGGCTGATTGGATTCCAAATGAACATTTCCCAGCTCGATTATGCCGAATTGCTCAGGAACACCGTAGTCTGCATGATGATCGAAAAGCAACAGGCCATGGAGAATTTGGATGAAATCTGTTCCATCGATGGTGTGGATATGGTGCAGTTCGGTCCTTCAGACTATGCGATGAACAATGGATGGAATGCAAAAGAACATACGCAAGAAATCCAGGACGCAGAGAAGCGTATGATTGAAATCGCATTGAAAAGGGGCGTACACGTCCGTTGCGAAATCAATTCAGCGCAAGAGGCTGTTCCTTACATGAAGTTGGGAGTCAAGCATTTTTGTCTTGGGGATGAACTGAGAAACAATATGATTTACTGGAACACGGTGGGAAAAGAGTTGAAAAAAGAAGTTGAAAGGCTATAAAAAAAGAGAAGGGCTATCGCAATGCGATAGCCCTTGAAACAATCATGAATTGGTTGATTATTTGTCTGCTTGCTCAAGCGTGAGTGTGACGGTGGTTCTGTCACAGACTTGAGAAGGTCCAAAGTACTGGACAGCTCCAGGATACGTGAAACAAGTCTCTCGTGCCCATTTGTCCCGATTCTGTGCAAAGAATTTGAAGGGAGCTCCCTCAAGTTCAACCAGAGCCTTCTTGATGACCGGTTTCATCTCTCCATGGCGTTGTTCCAGGTTCATCATCATGGTGATGGGAATGCCTCCAGCCTTCCACTGGTCGGCAGGAGATGCAAGATTGGTTACTGAAGAAAGATATCCGGTGAGATCTGCTGAAACCAGCATGAAGGCATTGTAGCCGAGACTGTAGCAATAATCCGCATCAAAATTGGTAGGGAATGCACAACGACCCTCATACCCGAAGAAGTGAGTCATGGAGCTGAATTTTCCCTTGTAGGATCCTTCGCTCTTTTTCTGTTTGAGACGGGTATCGACCATGGAAGCAAGGAGCTTGTCGGTCTCAATTCTTGAAACCTGTACGTTTCCATGTGGGTCGCGATCCATGAGCAACTGCTTCTTGATTTCTTCAGGAAGGATGGTGAAGCTTTCAAGACTGGCTTTGGAAAGCAAACCCTCTACAAAGGCAATCTTATCTGAACTGGCAGAGAAAGCAGCTTCCTCTTTCGCCAACAGGTTGTTGATTTCTTCAATCAGGTATTTGATCTCAGGAATGAACTCAACCAGACCTTCAGGAATAAGCACCACTCCGAAGTTGTTGCCATCTTCAGCTCTGCTTGCAACGACATCAGCAATGTAATTGACGATGCTGGACAAGGACTGTTTCTTTGCCTCAACCTCTTCGCTGATCAGACAGACGTTGGGTTGGGTTTCCAAAGCACACTCCAATGCAATATGGCTGGCGCTGCGGCCCATGAGCTTGATGAAGTGCCAGTACTTCTTGGCACTGTTTGCATCACGTTCGATGTTGCCGATCAATTCACTGTATGTTTTGGTTGCAGTATCGAAACCGAAGGAGATTTCGATGGATTCGTTTTTCAGATCACCGTCGATGGTTTTTGGACAGCCGATGACTTGGATTCCATGATTTTTCTTCTTGAAATATTCGGCTAGAACAGCAGCATTGGTGTTTGAGTCATCACCACCAATGATGATAAGAGCAGAAACATCATGGCTCTTGCAAACTTTTGCACATACTTCAAATTGACCTTCAGTCTCCAATTTGGTTCTGCCGCTACCGATGATGTCAAATCCTCCGGTATTGCGGAATGCTGCAAGGTACTCCTCGGTGATCAGTAAGAAAGAGTCTTCCAGGATACCACTTGGGCCACCTTTGAACCCAATCAGTTCATTCTCTGGGTTTGCTGCCTTGAGGGCATCGAAGAGTCCGCTGATGACGTTTTGGCCGCCAGGAGCCTGCCCACCACTGAGAATGACTCCCACATTGCGCTTATTTTTT
>JAQVVB010000212.1 GCA_028699215.1 Sphaerochaeta sp.
TGCTGCTACCTATAGCGAAGAAATCGATACAACCATTGATACAAGCTATTCCTTTGGTGTAGGTGCTCCCAATTATTCCATAGCGTTCCATGTAGGCACACTTACCATCCAAAAGACCGGAAATGGACAATTAAGAAACTATTATGGACTGACGTTAGACCCGTCAGGGTATGGTAACAACCCGTTGACGTTATCCAGCTCTAGACCTATTAATGGGAACAGTTCTTTCAACGCTCAGTTGGTTGCCAAGATCAATCGCAATTCATCAACATAGGTGGTGGTCATTGATCAAGATTCAGAAGATACATCTTTGATTTCTACCTACTACGTGAATAATTACCCTATAACCATAGATTTCTATGTACGTATTGCTGGAATAGCTGCCCCTGAGTTGGCTGCAGGTGCGCATTTTCAGTTTGCTGATCCTCCCGGAGGAGACCTGGGAAGTTTTAGGGTAAAAACTTTTTATCCAGTTTTTTTATTTTTTTTAGGTACCGAATACATAGACATTAACAATGACGATCTCTCTGTTCCCTATTTTTCAACAGATTATACCAGTGGGTCTCAGAATTTCATAAACATCAATTCTGAAGAACCCACAGTATATGCTTCACTCACAATCGAGCAAACCCCAGAGGAAAGCTCATTTCTTCTCAGAGAAGCTTCAGGAACACAGGCCAAAACGGTGGGGCTTGCCCGAATATCCCTTTCTGGATATCAAAGCACAAATACCTATGGAGTACAAATCGTTTTCAGCGATGGATATGCTAGTCAAACTCCGCAATTCCTCCTCAAACATGAAGAAATAGACACCTACATACCTTTTACTGTACTGTTTGGTTCAGAATCTATAGAGAATGGCAAGATGACAGTGTGGGACAACCTGGTATATGGCAGCAGCAATACAAAGATTTTATCAGTGACGGGCATTGACCAATCTTATGCCCAGACCTGTGTCTCTGGAGAATACTCAGATACCATCTATGTAACGATTACGCCTTTGGACTCCAATGTAATAGCCCAATAGGATGGACGAAAGCCTTCAGCTGTTTTACAAGGAAATGATACTATACGGACCAAAAAAAAGACGTTCAGATGAACGTCTTTTTTAAACCGGAGTTTTGTTATTCGCCGCACTCGTCATGATGGGAGTGCTCATGACAAACAGAGCCGGTGCTCTTCAATTCATTTCTCAGATAGGCAGTGACCATATCCTTGGCACTTCCTACGGCACCTACGATGACTTCGATGTTGTGTTCATTGAAAATGTCCACAGCACCACCGCCCATGCCACCGGAAATGATTACATTCGTTCCCATATCATTGAGAAAGTTGGGAAGGAACCCAGGCTTGTGGCCAGGATTGGGCACTGAAACCGATTTGAGAATCTTCCCATTATCGGTATCAAAGATTTCGAAGGTCTCACAATGACCAAAGTGGCCAGATACGTTCCCGTTGTCACTCGCTACTGCAATTTTCAACATGTCTTACTCCAAACTCATTAGTTTATCAGCTACCTTCTCTAAATGAAGGACGCTGTATGTTTCGATAAGTCCTGCATCGCAGGCCTCACTGATTCCTGGTTCGATGGGCATCTTGGCCAACACCTCAAGATGATGGGTCTTGGCTATCTCCTCGATGTGGCTTTCTCCGAAAATCTTGTACTCCTTCTGGTTGTCGGGACATACAAAATAAGAGAGGTTTTCAACAAGACCGACAATGGGGATGTTCATCATCTCTGCCATGTTCACTGCCTTGGAGACGATCATGGAAACCAATTCCTGGGGGGAGGTGACCATGACGATTCCTTCAACTGGAAGGGACTGGAAAACAGTCAGGGGTACATCCCCTGTCCCTGGAGGCATATCGACAAACAAGTAGTCGACATCGCCCCAGACCACATCGGTATAGAACATCTTCACCGTATTGGCAATCAGAGGTCCTCTCCATACCACAGGCTTGGTATCCTCTTCAAGGAGCATGTTGATGGACATGACCTTGATACCAGAGGAAGTGATGTTCGGCTGAATGGAACCTTGTTCCCCTGTAGCCTTATCGGTGATGCCGAAAGCCTTGGGAATGGAGGGGCCGGTGATGTCAGCATCAAGAATCGCTGTCTTGTAGCCCTTTTTCTGCATGGTCACGGCAAGTAGGGAAGTGACCAGAGATTTTCCAACCCCTCCTTTTCCACTTACTACGGCGATGATGTGCTTGATATGACTCTCTTTATGAGCCGTTGCCCTGAAATCAGGCTTTCTGTCTTCACACTCTTCATTGCAAGAGTCACACTGGTTGTTACAGCTGTCGCTCATCAATTTTTCTCCTTGGTTTCTATATCCAGGCAGGTACCGCCTGACAAATATGCTATTTTCTCTCCCATCAACGTGCGGAGCATCTCATAATTAGCTTCTCCTGTACAGTGACATGTATGATACATTGCCCCTGTTGCAAGCAAAGCCTCAGAAATCTTTTCAAGTGTCTCCCTGCTCTCAGGCTTTCCCGTCCTATGGTTGTAGAGGTGAAAGCCTCCAATGACATGCGTGGGGTAGTGACCATAGAGCTCAAAAAACTTGTCCACGATGTTCACAATCCCTCGATGAGAACAACCGCTGACTAAAAGACTGACCTCTCCTTCTTCTATGACAAGATTCTGTTCATGGGTGAAGTCATCCCGTACCAATCCTTCTTCGGTTTTCTTAAACAAGCTTGCATTGCCGGTAGGGAAAAAACGATTACCTTGTACTTGAGAATAGAGAGACAAACCCTTCCCTAGGGACATATGCTCTGGAGTGAATACAATCCGGTTGCTGGTAAGAAGATGCTTGTCTATTCCGATGTATTCGTACGCCCCACCATCACGTTCTGAATAGTAGTCTCCGAATGCAGAGTTTCTGAGATAGATGGGAGCATCCTTGTTGATTTCCAAGAAAGTGGGAAGCCCTCCTGCATGGTCGTAATGACCATGAGAGAGAAATACCAGATCGATTTTCTGCAAGTCTACACCCATCTTCTTGGCATTTTCAGCAAAAAGAGAGGAAGCTCCAGTGTCGAAAAGCACTGTTTTTCCTTGAGTCTCAATATAGATGCTCAAGCCATGTTCGGAGCCAAGTTCGGCATTGATGGAAGTATTCTCTACGAGTGCTTTGATCTTCATGAGCGAATTGCCTCCTGTAATAAATGCAATGTTTTCTCATATACTGATTTGACTGCACAACCGCTGTCACAAGGATAGTCGATGACCGTCTTGCCCTCGTTGATGGCTTGTACTGCAACCGGGTCGAAAGGAATCTTCCCTAGAAAAGGAATTCCCGTCTTCCAGCAGAACGTTTCAATATTGCCGGCAAGTTCTTCATTGGTATCATACTTGTTGATGCAGACGGCCATGTTCACTTGGAATTGGGCTGCTGTCTTGATGATGCGCTTCATGTCACTGTATCCCGATACCGAAGGTTCTGTAACGATAAGGGCCAGATCGACTCCACTAAGGGATGCGATGACAGGGCATCCTATTCCTGGAGAACCATCGATGATGGCAACATCTGTTTTTGCAGCGTGTTCTTTGAGCTGATCCTTGACTTTGGTGACCAATTTACCGGTGGTGCCACTTCCCATGGACAGCTTGGCTGTTGAGAAGTGTTCATCCTTGTTCGAGAAAAGCTTGAGTTCTCCTGCTTTTGCTTCTTGCATGGTAATTGCTTTGTTGGGACAAAGATAGGCACACAAACCACAACCTTCGCAGTTGATGGGGTTTACCGTAAAATGATCGTTTTTCTCAATTGCATGAAATCTGCAGGCTTCCTGGCAAATACCACATTCTAAGCAGATGGTCGTATCGATGACCGCCTTGGGAAGTCCAAAGTAATCAGTGGTGGTTTCTTCGGGGAAGGAGGACATGACCAAATGGAGGTTTGGTGCATCGACATCACAGTCTGCATAGGATTTCGCTTGAGAGAGTCGGATGAAGGCACTGGCTACAGTGGTTTTCCCTGTTCCACCTTTACCGCTGAGTATGAGCAGTTGTTTCATCGTCAATCTCCTTACGAATGGTTGTCAGCAATGCTGAAAAAAGTGCATGGTATCGTGCATCCTCTCTGGCGGCAATCTTGCCTTGTGAATTTATGGTACCCAGTTTTTTGTCAAAAGGGATGGAACCCAAAATGGGTATTTGATGCTCCAGGCAATATTGCTCAGAGGGGTTCGGCCCCTCAAGCGTCTTATTCAGAACAACGCCATATGGTTTGTTCAGTAACTGAACAAGCTCATGGACCATTTCAAGGTTGTGTCGTCCAAATACAGTAGGTTCAGCGACCAGGACGCAGAAATCTGCGTCACTGATGCTTGCATTTACCAGACAGCTACTTCCTGGAGGGGCATCGATGAAGGTGATGTTCTCCTGTTTATACCTGAGAAGCTCTTCAATGATGGGTACTCCTGAACTCTCTCCGATATTCAAGGTCCCGGAGATGATTCGTACTTGATCTGAACTACCTACCACCAGTTCTCCGATTTCACGATCTTTTTCTGTAAGAGCATGTTCAGGACAAACGTGCATGCATCCTCCACAACTGTGGCAGATCTCTTCAAAAATCATGAGGTTTTTTCCAATGAGAGCAAGCGCATTGAATGCACAGAAGTCTACACAAGCATGGCAACCGGTGCAGAGCTCTGCATCGACTACGGGCTTTTTAACGGTAACAATCTTTTCAAACGCAATTGACGGTTTGAAAAAGAGATTTCCGTTGGGTTCTTCCACATCGCAGTCGATATAGGTGGCTTTCTCTGCAACAGAGGCGAGGTTGACGGAAAGCAGGGTTTTACCTGTTCCGCCTTTACCGCTGAGAATGGCCAGTACCGGTTCAGTGTGCATGATGGTATCCTGGGTGTACCTCATTAAGGGGAGAAAGTTTGCCTTGCAGATAGGCTTCGATGTTATCCGCTATGCTGAGATCTACCGCTTTGAACAGCTTGATGTCTGCTGGTTGCAATACCTTTGCTGAATTTTCGCCACATCGAATCGTTATTACGATGTCGGTATGGTTGTCGACGAGAAT
>JAQVVB010000213.1 GCA_028699215.1 Sphaerochaeta sp.
CTTGATGTTGGGCTCCTCTCGTGCATGGTAAGGCTGGATCAGCGTGTATTGTTGGAAGGCAATGCCTTGTTCAAGGAATTCAAGGGTGCTTTGACCGAGCAATATGTTCTTGAACAGCTGAAGACACAAAAAGGCATTGATGCATATTACTGGACCAATGATCGTGGAAGTGCCGAAGTAGATTTCATTCTTGATACCGGTTCTGAAATCATTCCTGTTGAAGTCAAGGCTGAGACAAATCTCAAGGCAAAGAGGTTGAAGGTGTATGTAGAGAAATATAAGCCGACAGTATCCCTCAGGACGTCTCTTGCAGATTATAAAAGAGAGGATTGGCTGCTGAATCTACCACTATGGGCAATCGGGTATGTGAAAAGTTTTATTTGACTACTGTTGCCCAGCCCTACATTCAAGGAACTGAACGTTTTCTTATCTGTCACGATGAAAGCTAAAATGGCAAAAATTTAAAAATTTGCCGTAACGGCTAAAATTGTGCTGTGCATTACATAAGATTTTCGATGTTTCAGGGAAGGGAAAACACAGGGTACTCTGATGACCGAGCTCTTCAGCAAGGAATACAGCACACAGGTGGACCCCTATCCGCTTGTTTTCGTCAATTAAAGGATGGTTCTGGATCAAGCCAATCGTTAACGATTTGAATTTCGTCAAAAAACAAATACGCTCGGACCTCCATTGGTTTTAACAGTTCTGCTACGTATTCGTATAAAGCGATTGAAGAACGCAAGTGGTAGTATTTCATACTTTCAAAGTTGATGGAGATGATTTGTTTACTTTTTACTCCTTCTTCCAACAGCTGCTGTTGGATCAGCAGCCTCATAGTCGATTTTCCAGATCAGCATACCCCAGTAATAACCTTAATAAACGGTTTTCTGATAAACGGTTTGATTTTTTCATAATATAGTGGTCGATTGAACATCATAGAGTACCACTTATTAGGGTTGTACCCAGTAAAACCACCTATATAAATAAGTATTTTATGGTTATGAACCTATAAACTATGAAAAACTAATAAGTTTCTATGGATATAACCATAAAAACACTTACTCTCCTACAATAGGTATCGTAAGAACCTTGATATGTTCATACTTCACAGAAATCATGAAGTCACGATCTTTCCACCCCAGAGAAGTTGCAGAAAATATCCCCAAAGCATGCCTACCTATAGTTTGTTTCTCATCTGTTTAGCCAACATGAGAGGTATAGGTTTGCTTGTTGGCCAGGAATCTGTCCAAGAAATTGGTATGGACGTATATATCTCAAATTTGAAGAGACAAAACACATACCCAGATATGATGTTGGGAATGCGATTCAAGAGGTATGAAACGTTACTAGTCTCCCTCGCTAAGATGCCCTATTCTTGCTTATCCAGCGTTCTGTTTAACGCATAGGACAGAGAATCCATATTTTTGGATAGTCTCTCAAGTTTGGCAATGATCACGTCATTCTGCTCCACTCGTCGGTTTATCTTCCAATACCAACAGTTGAACCAACGCAATATCAGCCACACAAGAATCACGACGATACTAGCTGCGAAAACAAGAGCCCCAATGCTGGGGATAGTACTGAAATCCATATGTTCTCCTTTTTTGTTAATGTGGAAATAAATATAGCTATACAATAACTATAGCAGAGAGGTTTTATCGAAACAATCATTTTTTTCACTATTGGTACAGGTTGAACTCTCTATGTCATCATGTATACCTGAACGTAAGCGATGTGTTGCAGGAGCTTCTTTCCTTGAATGGATCTTCTGCTGGAGCCCGACCGAAAGCGTTGATCAGTGTCTCTAAAGACCGAAGGCACCTCATCCACGGAGTCAACATCCTTGAAAAAGAGTTTGAACCATGGTTGGTTAAATTTCCCAACACGCTTGACGGCCAAGGAAGCAGGTCTTCTGATGACGGATGTCAATCTGTTTTCTGCAGGTGTTGGGCCGGGATATTTCGCCACCAAACGTTTTGATCGTGATGGAAAAACGCATGTGCACATGCACACCGCAGGGGGGGGTGCTGCATGCTGATTTCCGTTCTTCTTCACTTGACTACCAAGATCTGTTTTCTCTCACGTTCATGTTGACCCGCGATTTTCGTGAGGTTGAGAAGATGTATCGTCTTGCGGTGTTCAACGTTTTATCTCACAACCGAGATGACCATGCAAAGAACTTCAGCTTCCTCATGGATGAAATAGGAGAGTGGAGACTATCGCCTAGCTATGACCTGACCTTTTCCTTTGGACCTGGAGGAGAACAAAGTACCACTGTGATGGGGGAAGGGAGACATCCTGGAGTGGAAGATCTGCTCAAGCTTGGTCTTGATGCGAAGCTGGACAAACACCGTATGCTTGAAATCATTGATCGAACACAATCGGCTTTGGCCTCATGGCCGGAGTTGGCAAAACAATACGGGGTGGAAAAGGAGAAGCTCTCCCTGATTGCAAAGCAAATTTGTCCAAATCATCAGGGAAGAATCTGAAGCTGTTCATACGAGGATGGTGACAAAGTACCATTAGGGGTATCTGTTCTTAGAAAGAACTTCCCTTTTTTCACCTCAGCTTTCTGCTGTATTATTTCTCTAGCAAATTCATCTGCATTTTCACTGTATTGAGAATACCAGCTGATGGAATTTCAAGAGAAGCATTGGCGTTCAGGATCTTGGGATGTTCTCCTGATTTCTTGATTGGAATATCTGGATTATCGAATACAATCTTGCAAATTGAGGGCTTTATTTTTTGTCAAATCAGCAGGAATCTCTCATCAAGTTCTGCCTTTCCATCGTTGGTAAATCCTATCTTGAAATAATAAGCATGAATTTGGCTTCTTATTTCAAAATAGATTTACATGTTGAAATTAGCATGCTACCATACGGTGTATTATTTCAGTTTGCATCTGAGGAGATTAACGGGATGGGGAACAGATCAGGAACATTCAAGACACAACTTTCCGAGGAAATGGCCTACCAATCTTTCCTTCCATCCCCTCTTCCTCCGTATCCTCCTATTGAAAATGACGATGAGATGACTCAGTTGCTCATCCAGGCGAATACATGGATTGCCAAATTGGAGAGCATCTCATCGTTGATTCCTCAAATTGCATTGCTTATGTCAATGTATGTTCGTAAGGAGGCCTTGATGTCGTCCCAGATCGAAGGGACTCAGTGTACGCTGGAGGATGTACTCGATCCTACGTTGGAGTTGAATGCAAATCGGGATGTTGCGGATGTCATCAATTATATCAAGGCTGCCGAATATGCAATCAACCGATTGCATACGTTACCGCTTTGCAACCGACTGATCAGGGAGACCCATGCAGTGTTGATGACTGGGGTACGGGGACAAGATAAGAGCCCAGGAGAGTTTCGCATTTCACAGAATTGGATCGGAGGAATGGGGATCTCTTTGAAGAAAGCGCGGTTCATCCCTCCACATCCTGATGATATGGTTGTCGCGATGTCCGATCTGGAGAAGTATCTGAATGCGCCTGACACGCTTGATGTACTGGTACGCTGTGCTTTGATTCATTACCAATTCGAGACAATCCACCCATTCCTAGATGGGAATGGGCGTATTGGACGATTATTGATCACCCTGTTTCTCTTGGATCAAAAGATTCTGACGACTCCAGCTCTGTACACATCCTACTTCCTGAAGAAGAACAGGATGGAGTATTACGATCGACTGACTCTGGTTCGCTCCAAGGGAGACTATGAACAATGGATCAAATATTTCCTGAAGGCTGTGTCTGAATCGGCACAGGATGCCTATGAGAATATCATACGTCTGGCAAAGCTCCACGATACACATGTATCTCGCATCAACACCTTGGGGCGTGCAAGGCTTACGGCACTTCAACTGTTTTCCTATCTGGAACACAACCCCATCATGGAAATCAAAAGAACTGCCGAGGCTATGCAACTATCGTTCAATACGATTGCAAGCGCGGTCAAGCGCCTCGTCGATATCGGCATTCTTGTCCAGTCGGGAGGGAATCAGCGAGGAAGGACCTTCAGTTACAAGGAATATCTTGACATCCTGCGGGAAGGGACATGATGGATTCACATCACAGATGTTGGGCAAAACCATTGTTTGATAGGAGCGTATCATAGGTACCAAGACGGACTTCGGCATGTTCTCCTTCTACAAAGATGCTGAAACAAAGGTATTCCCTTATCCCTTATGGTATACTCTGTGCAAGAGGAAAAACACAGAATGCAATTAGGATGCACCAAGAAACTCTTGGACTATATGAAGGTGAACGTTGACCCCGTCGATACGCAACTTGATCCTTTTTTGACCTGGAGTGCCAACATCATTACAGTGAACCATCGTAAAACCATCGTCGTCGCCAACGATTCATCACGCTATGGGTTTGTGCTGTACGGCATCAAGAGCAAGGACATCAAAGACTTCTCCCAGATAGTATTCGATGGTATCCGCTCTTGTTTGGAAGTTGAGTGCATCGATCCCTCTCTGATCGAACGATACCTGAAAGAATGCAAGGAATTCATCACCTACACCAAAACAGCAAACCCTTCAGTCGTTGCACGACTCAACCAACTCTGTACCCGTGTATGGTGGTTTGTCGACGAATTCTCGAGTGACCAGCTTTTTCAAAAGCAGGTTGTTTTCGAACTCAACGACGATATGATCACCATGAAAGATGGTGATCACAGAGGCTATGGCTATGTGTATGAAAAGTTGGGTGAAAATTTCAGCAAGCACTACGCCATGGACCCGTATCGATGTAAGGGAGCGGAATTTGAAATTGTATTGGAGTTGGAGAGCGTATGCCGCCGAACCATCACCGTTCCTTTGAACTATACTTTCCATCAATTCCATACGGTTATCCAGAAGCTTTTCTGTTGGCAGGATCATCACTCGCATGACTTTTGGATAGAGCGCCATCCTAATGGACATTTGAAGCAGACGCTTGTCGGATTCCCTCGTGAGTATGATGTGGAAGAGGAGTCTGTACGTGAC
>JAQVVB010000214.1 GCA_028699215.1 Sphaerochaeta sp.
AATCCTCACCACGCGGGTGGGAGAACCTTGCAAACCAAGATTGTTTGGATCGCATGCCAGTTCCTTGGCTCCCCAGAGAGGGATTTCCATCTTCATCGCCCTTTTTTTCCCTTTCAACGTAGGAAGACGAGGTATGGCAATTTCCTTGACTACCGTTAGAACTGTAGGAAGGTTCGCCTTGACCTTCACATATCCTTCCTCAAGCAAACGCTCTGCAACAAGATAGGAATCTGTAATCTCTTCAATATGGGAAGTGTAGGTTACCAGGCTCATACCCAACCAGGATGCAAGGCCCGGCCCTACTTGCCCTGTATCACCATCGGTTGCCCGTTCTCCTGCAATGATGAGATCGACTTTGTCCAACTTTTCAATCGCCTTTGAAATCGTGTAGGACGTAGCCCAGGTATCGGCACCGCCAAAAGCCCTGTCCGACAGATGAAGAGCTTCATCACAACCCATGGCTATGGCTTCCTTGAGGACCTTGATTGCTTTTGCAGGGCCCATGGTTATCACTGTTATCTTTCCACCATGACGTTCCTTGATTTGCAACGCTGTTTCCAAGGCATAAAGATCGAGAGGATTCACGATGGCATCAGATCCGGATCGGATCATGGTACCACTCTCCTTGTCCATCTGAACATTACTTGTTTCAGGGACCTGTTTGATAGGAACTACAATATGCATATGACCACCTTTTCACCTAGCTTACGACGAGATCATCCTCCGGTCAACATTTTTTTGACCGCGGTCATTTTTATTTGCACAGAAGGCTTTCCCTTCACAGTTCCAACAATACTCAACGACTTTCACTCCTTTTTGTTTAAAATTTTTTTTCATACTTTACTCAATATACCTAAAATTTTGTTTTATATTTTTCTTGACAAATCTTCTTAGTGCGGCTCAGAATTACTTATCTTGGAAGAAGTTTCCAAGAACAAAGGGAGTCTCACAAATAAAAGGAGTGATTCAATGAAAAGAAACGTTGTCATCTGTTTGCTCATTGCTTTGGTTCTTGGTGGCAGTCTGTTTGCTGCAGGTACTGCAGAACAGAAACCTACAGGAACACAAGAAATGACCGTACTGGAATTCTGGACCTGGCGTCCCGAAGATGTAGATTTCTACGCAAGTCAAATCGCCAAATTTGAAGCGGCCAACCCAGATATCACCGTGGTGCAGACCGCCCATAAAAACACGGAGTACAACACCATTTTGTCAGCATCCCTTTCAGGTGGATCTGGTCCTGATGTGTTCCAAGGCCGTGCGTATGGTGGACTGGCAACATTTGCTGATTCCGGCTTTCTTGAACCACTTGAACAGTGGATGCCCGAACTCAAGAACTATTCTGCTACAGCGCTGCTTGGGGCTACTTCCCCCACCGATGGAAAAATCTATGGAAGTCCTGCTGTGAGCCAGACCGTTTTCATGTTTTACAACAAAGCAATCTACAAGGAACTCGGACTCTCCATTCCAAAAACCTGGAATGAACTGATTGCAAATTTTGAAGCTGCTGAAAAAGCCGGCTACATCGGGTTGGGAAATGGTGCTAAAGATGGATGGACACTGGAAACCATGCTCGGAGGAATGGGTGCAGGGTTCTACGGTGGAACGGAATTCTACAATGCAGTCGTCAAGGGAGATAAAAACTTCCAAGATCCTGCTTTCATCACCATGGTAGAGAAGATGAAATCCCTTACCAAATATATGCCTGACATGTACATGGGAATCGGCTATGAGGACATGAGGTCAAATTTCATCAATGAACTCTCTCCTCATTTGATCGCTGGTTCGTATGAAGCTGCATTCTTTAGAAGCCAGAACCCTGACCTCGATTTTGATATCTTTGCGGTTCCTGGAGAAAAAGCCTCTGACCCTGCATACGTTTCAGTATATGCAGACATGAACTTTGCAATGAATGCAAACTCCACAAAGAAAGATGCAAGCATCAAGTTCCTGAAGTTCCTTTCTTCCAAAGAGTTCGGCAAAGCCATGGTAACGGATATGAAGATGGTCACCTCCGTCCCTGGAGTTGATGCATCAGCCGATCCATTCATCGCCCGGGTACTTGAGCTGCAAAAGAATGCAACTCCCTACCTTTTCTTGGTTGGCTTCCGCTATAACCAACCTACTGGATCTTCCTTGTGGCAAGCAGCCGCTCAGGGCATCATGGCAGGGACGTTGACTCCTGCAGCTGCCGCAAAGCAGATTCAAGACGGTATCGCATCCTATTACAAACCTTTCCAGAAATAGACATATTTACGTTGCAATTACATGATCCATAGAGGGTTTCCCTGTATGGATCATGATTGCCTGCAACAAGGAACTGCCATGAACCAACGTACATTGATCAAAACCTCTTGGATACTGTTGTTTATAACTCCAGCACTCCTTGTTGTGGGTGTTTTCATCCTGCTTCCTCTTTTCATGACGCTGTTCAACAGCCTTTTCTCCTGGAACCAACTGATCAGGAATGAATTCATCGGATTGGAAAATTTTCGTCGACTTTTGACGATGTATCCCTATAGTGAACGGTTCCTCAATGCATTGCAAAACAATGGGACGTGGTTCATCTCAACCATGCTCATCCAAAACTCTTTGGGACTCCTCTTAGGGTATCTGTTAAGCAGAAACATCCCTGGAGCCCAAGCTTTCAAACGAATCTTTTTCATCCCCGTTCTGTTCTCCATCGTTGCTGTTGGATTCTTGTGGGGGATTTACCTCAAGCCGACCGGGCTTTTGAATAATTTTCTTGATCTCATTGGACTCGACAACCTCAAACGGGCGTGGTTGGGTGCTGAACAGTTGGCAACCCCGTCTCTTATCATGGTAAACATCTGGCGTTGGGTTGGTTTTCCGACCTTGGTTTTTCTGGCCGCCATTGATGGAGTACCTCAGGAGTGTCTGGAAGCCGCGTATCTCGAAGGAGTGAGCGAATGGAAACTGTTCTGGAAGATCATCTTCCCCTTGATCATTCCGGCAATTACGATCATCACCGTGCTTACGGTAATTGGGAGCCTCAATGTCTTTGAACAGGTATATACCATGACAGGTCTCGATGGAGCTCCCAACTATTCCACCGATACGATAGGAACCTTGTTTTATCGAACTGCCTTTGGATCAGTAGATGCAGGAAGTCCTGAAATTGGAATCGGTTCAGCCATCGGATTGATCATCTATCTCCTTACCTTTGCCATCTCCTTGGTTTCAATATTCTTCACCAAACGAAAGGAGGTGCAGCTATGATAACCGACTTTCGCTATAGGGGTGCTTCGCTAGCAAAAAAGCTATTCATCACGCTGATGATTGCCATCATGCTCATCTATGTTGTGCTGATTATTTATCCACTGTTCAACATGGTCATTTCATCCTTCAAAACCAACAGGGCCATTCTTTCAAAACCTTTTGCACTTCCCGATTCCCTTGATTTCAAAAACTTCAAGACAGTCTGGATAGACAAGGGATTTTCCCGGTATTTTCTGAATAGCATTTTTGTGACCGGGGTTGCCATGGCCTTCGTCATTTTGTTTGGGTCAATGGCTGCCTATGGTATCGCCCGATATACCTATAAAGCAAACACATTGGTTTATATGGTGTTTCTCAGTGGCATCATGCTCCCCTTGAAGGCTGCCATCATACCCTTGTTTCTCCTCATCAAAAAAATGGGACTCATCAACTCCCAGTTGTCCATCATCATGATTTTCATGGCAATGGGAATTCCCTCCACCGTCTTCATCCTCTCAGGTTTCATGAAGTCGATACCTATTGAACTCGAATATGCAGCCAGGATTGATGGGTGTAATGATTTTTCCATTTACAGAAGAATCGTCATGCCGATGGTAGCCCCCGCAATCGCCTTGGTGACCATCTACAATTCGGTCCCTATCTGGAATGATTTCTTTTTCCCTTTGATTTTCCTTCAGTCCAATGCAATAAAGACCCTTCCTGTGGGATTGAGCACATTCTTTGGACAGCACAGCACCAACTGGAGTCTTTTATTCACTGGTCTTACCATCGCTATTTTGCCCATGCTCATCCTCTATCTGTTCATGTCTAAATATTTCATAAAAGGAATGACCGCGGGAGCAGTCAAATGAGGGACACCAACATGGATACATCAATCCCGACTACAGAACAAAGAAATCCTGCGTCTTTTCGCATCGATACGAAATCGACCTTGGAAATTCTAAAAATCATCAACACCGAAGATAAGAAAGTTCCTTTTGCCGTAGAAAAGAAACTTGAGGCCATCGCAGCATTGGTAGATGATGTGGTGATCTCTTTTACCAACGGAGGTCGGTTGTTCTATATCGGTGCGGGAACATCCGGCAGATTAGGGGTTCTGGATGCTTCTGAATGTCCACCAACCTTTGGGGTTCCCCCTACGATGGTACAGGGAATCATCGCTGGAGGCACTGCAGCGTTGACAACGGCAATTGAAGGTGCAGAAGATGATCCTAAGGCAGGGATAAAGGAACTGGAGTTAAGATCTTTCAATAAGAATGATGTATTGGTGGGGATCACAGCCTCAGGTCAAGCTCCCTATGTTCTGGGAGCGATGATCCATGCAAGGAGTTTGGGAGCAAAGGTAGGTGCGATATCATGCAATGAGCACTCCAAGGTGTTTGACCATGCACATCATAAGATTTACCTGGCCGTTGAGCCTGAGATCATCACGGGGTCAACGAGGTTGAAATCAGGGACTGCCCAGAAGCTGGTGCTCAACATGATCACCACGGCTGCGATGATTCGTATCGGTAAGGTTTACAACAATCTGATGGTGGACATGATGCCGCTGAACGCCAAATTGGTTGACAGGGCGAAAAGACTCATCATCGAGGTAACCGGCTGTGATCAAAAAACAGCTGAAGAACTCTATATCCAGTCAAACGGGAATGTCCGGATAGCAATTCTCATGGGGATGCTCAATACTTCCTCCCAAAAAGCAAAAGAGTTGCTTACAAGAAGTGGAGGAAGCATCAACAAGGCCCT
>JAQVVB010000215.1 GCA_028699215.1 Sphaerochaeta sp.
AAGTACAAGCAATAGGATAGTTAGGATGTTTTTACAAGCAGAATGTTTCACAGTGAAATCCCTCCTGGTGGATATGTTTGATAATATTCAGCATATCATACAAGAAGGGATTTCGAAATGAGTTTTCGATGTTTCAATCCACGCACCCGTGATGGGTGCGACACAGTGCCAATTGCTGTTCGTCTATAGTAGTAAGGTTTCAATCCACGCACCCGTGATGGGTGCGACTCAGCGGTGATTTTATGCAGTCTGTTTTGTTGGGTTTCAATCCACGCACCCACGAAGGGTGCGACTATGAAGGCACAGTTTGTTCTTGCAGAGACATTGTTTCAATCCACGCACCCACGAAGGGTGCGACTGTACACAAAAGATTCTATTGCACTACCTATACTTAATTCAAGCATTTTGCGATATTCAATTTCTGATTGTCTTTTAAAGATCATAGACCTACGCTCAAACTAACAAATATCGGAAGCAAAAATAAATAAAAAATTTGCGAACCTCCTGGGTATTTCTGTGTCTTTGAAGTTCGCAAAACACTACCAGACAACCTCGAAGTCAGCCTTGTCCCAAGCAGGAATCATCTGATTAGCACGGCAATACTCTATAGCCAAATCCTGTACATCTTCACTGAGCACTTCCACTATCCTACAACGCTGGTAGACCTCATACCCACCGGTTCCACTTGCCCTATAGTTGTTCATACACAACGTATAGGTTGCATCTCCAAGAGGCTGTCCTTCATATAACAACCTTACCACCCGATCCCCAATGGGACGAGAAATATCGAACGTATAAGAAAATCCTGCAAAATAATCATAGTTATAGTGCTCAATTTTCGGCTTGATGAAAGATTCACTGATGCTGGGTTTACCGTCGACCAAGGTATAATACTCTGCACACCGCTCCAAGGCTTGACGGAGTTTCTCCTCAGTCACTTCCAACACCATCAAGGAATTAGGAAACTGATAGGCACTCACTATCTGTCGAATGGTCATCTCTTGGTCAAAACCGCAAGGAGTGTTGCCAAGACTTGTACAGGAAAAATCTGCATGTGAGTATGATAGCTGAATATGGTTGAAAAAATCTGCAACCGAAGACCCCGAAAGAGCACTCTCCAACTTCGATTTCACTTCCACTGGAGCGTGCAACCTCCCGATGGGTTGCTCCAACCACGTCTGGACCTTATCCTCCAACACCTGAAACTGGGAAAAATCTGATTTCTGAGGATTTGCGGTACTTACCAGGTTTTCACTGAGTATCTGTAAAAATCTCCCGTTTTTAATGATGCTTATCTTTGCATACTTGGACGCATTGGCCGGCAACTGCAAAGTATGGGTCCCTTGAAGGGAAAAACCTGAGACATCCATATGCTGATGGGCACAGAGCAGAAGATCAAAATCCAACTCCTTGGCAATACGGCACCCTACATTCTCAGTACTCTCACTCAGTTTCTTTCCCGTCTTGAGATCACACTCATACCCCCCGTGATACACACAAATGGACACATCACAGCTATCTTTCAGCTCTTTCAACGCTTTCTTTGCAGCCTCGAAGGCATCGGTGATTACAAAATTAGTCAAATGCTCAGGCTTTTCCCAGAGATTCACAAAGTCAGTCACTATCCCCACAAACCCAAGCGTAAGGCCATTTCCCATCTTCTTCACCATACTGCCTACAAAAGGAATTCCACCACTCACATCCTGTACATTGGCACATAAACAAGGCCTTCCCAGCTGTTGGTAGAAAGAAGACAGAACATCATAGCCATAATTGAAATCATGATTTCCCACCACAGAAATATCGTACCCAACCTGTCTCATCAACTTTGCCTGGGGAATTGATGATGCAGGATGCTGTAGAGAATACTTTGCCAAAGCCGACCCCTGCAGGGTATCGCCTCCATCAATGATGAGCGTATTTTCATCTTTGGAAAAATGAGAAGTTGCTTGCAACAACCCCATAGGGCGAACCGTTGTACTGGTATAGTCATTTGGAAACAGATAACCATGAGTGTCAGAAGTGTAAAATAGCGTGACTTTTTGCATAATCAACCTCGAGTAAGCTTGTTGCGTAGTTTATTGGAAAAATACTCAACTACCAATACAAGAAGGATCAATCCGGTAAGAATGGCCCCTACTTCATTCCAGCGGTAACTGCTCATGGCAAAAATCAAGGGAGCCCCGATACCACCAGCACCCACCAGACCTAAAACCGTGGCGTCCCTGAGGTTCATATCAAAACGATAGATGAACGTAGAAGCGAAATTAGGAAACAGTTGGGGAATGATACCATACCGAATCTTCTGAAACGTCGTGCACCCCGCAGCATCGAGGGATTCAAGAATACGAATATCCAAATCCTCAATGGCTTCGATGAACATCTTGGAAAGCATCCCTATGGAAACCAAACTCATGGTAAGCAGCCCGGCAAAAGGACCAGGCCCTGTCACCATGATGAGCATCAAGCCATACACAAAAGCTGGAATAGTCCTGATGGCCATGACGAAAAACCTGCTGATCAAGGCAATCCAGTGAGGAACAATATTGGCAGCACCCAAGAAAGCAAAGGGAACGGCCAACACCGCACCAACCACGGTTCCCAAAAAAGCAATACAAATCGTCTCAAGCAAAAGATACGCAACACCTTGGTTAGTAAAATTAAAAAGAAAGTCTACATCAGGATGAAAAATACCTGAAAGAATCTTTCCAGCAACCTGCATACCACTGCTTTCGTTCGCATTGAGTTGTATTGTAGTACTAGACCAAGCAAGGACAATGGCAATGCCCAAGGCGATGAAAAGGTGGAGAATCCACGTTCTGGGTTCGTTTTCTTTTTGTTGTTGTATGGTCATTCTCATCCCCCTACGTCAGCTTGCTTCGAAGCCAATGGCTGAACGTCTCAATAATCACGACAGTTGCAAACAACATGACCAAAATCATACCCACCTTAGTATACTCCCTCCAACCAATCTTCTCATTCAATATAAGCCCCAATCCTCCGGCACCGACATATCCTAAAATCGAAGCATATCGGACATTGCCTTCAAAACAGAAAAGACAGTTGGAAAGATATGAAGGCAACACCTGGGGAATGATCGCATACATGAAGGAACGACCCTTATTTGCTCCCATTGCCTGCATGGCTTCAAAAGGCCCCATATCAACAGTTTCTATCTCTTCATACAACAACTTTCCTACATAGGCAAAGGTGAAAACTGCAATGGCAATGGTCCCTGCCAATGTCCCCAAACCGAAGATATAGGTAGCAATTAAGGCAGTAACCAACGTTGGAAGCGTTCGTACAATGCTCAATAGCAATCTGACAAACACAATGACAAACCTGTTCTTCACGATATTGCTGGATGCAACCACAGCAAAAGGAACTGCCAGCACCGCGCCCACAAACGATCCAAGCAACGACATCTTGATGGTATCGAACAAAGGCTGCCAAATTTTGGGCATATATGCAAATTCCGGAGGTACCATCTTACGTAGAATGACCAAAAATTGCCCACCCCTGGAAAACATCACAGCCATATCAAACCCGGTAATTTTTATGGAAATCAGAGAGGCGATACAAAACAAGACAATCACCAAAGGAGCTTTAGACCTGGGTTCATCAACTACTTTCCCATTTCCAAGAATGAGGCTCTTTGGTTTGATAACACGACTATAGAGGCTCATATCACCTCCTCAAGCTTTCCTGCATAAATATCGGACAAGACCTTTTCATTCACCTCTGAAACAGGACCATCGAATACAATCTCACCTTCTCTGATGCCAATGATGCGGTCAGCATACTCCAAAGCAAGTTCAACATGATGGATGTTGATGAGAACAGAGATGTTCATAGCCTGGTTGACCCGCCTAAAATCATCCATGACCTGTTTGGCTGTCACTGGATCAAGCGCTGCAACCGGTTCATCTGCAAGAATGATGGAAGGATCCTGGGCAAGGGTCCTGGCCAACGCGACACGTTGTTGTTGCCCACCAGAGAGCTGGTCGACACGAACATATGCCTTTTCCAAGATACCGACCTTATCTAAAGCCTCCAACGAGCGGATCTTTGCCTCTTGGGGGAATATACCGAAAAGAACCCTCCAAAACGGAAGGTCGGGAACAAATGACGTCAATACATTTTTAATGACAGTCGTTCTGGTCACCAAATTGAACGATTGAAAGATCATGCCGATTTTTCTACGGAATCTTCTCAATTCCTTTCCCTTGAGCGAACGGACATCAGCATCATCAACAGTGAGTTCTCCCCCGGTTATGTCATGCATACGATTGATGGAACGGATCAACGTCGATTTTCCAGCTCCAGAAAGCCCGATGATCGCAACGAACTCCCCTTGTTCGATTTGCAGCGAAACATCGCGCAATCCAACAAAACCATTGGGATACACCTTATCCACATGTCGAAAAACAATCATGATCCTTCCTCCTCATTCATATGGGGTGGCAAAAGCCACCCCATACACATTCTACACCCTACTTATTTGGAGGCGTTCAGCTGCTGGATGAGTTTCTGAGCAGCTCTCTCGTTGTCATAATCACTTGGATTTGCCTTCTGGTAACCCTTATGGCTGTAGATGGCGATTACTGCTTTACCTTCTGCGGTATTGCCAATATTAATGAAAGCCTGACTCAAAGCATTCTTGAAATCCTCAGTCATGATAGCACTGGTTTTGCTGACACTGACCGTATCATTGTAGATGGCAGGAGTGACTCCGATGACATCAGTCTCTTCCCAAATGCCTGCAGGTCTGCTGTACTCATTGGTCCACTTTTTTTCATAGTCGCGTCTAGCATCCGCATAGGTCAGAAGAACATCCACCTGACCAGAAGCCAACCGGGCAAAAGCACTGCCATAGGAGTCCGACTGTACTGCATGGGCAAGATCGGTAAGTCCCTTTCCGTTGTAACGATCCATCAACCACAAAGAGGGGTAGATGTACCCAGCAGGAGAG
>JAQVVB010000015.1:0-9100 GCA_028699215.1 Sphaerochaeta sp.
TTGGAGCAAAACCTGTGACCATCGCCTGGCCTGACTTACCCCTTGCCCTAACCAATGGAAATCTTGATGCTGCACTCACTTCCTATGAAACCCTTGCAAGTGCAAAGCTTTGGAATTTTGGTATTCGTTATGTCTATGAAGACAGCCAATACTTTGCCCAATACATCCCCATTGCTTCATCTTCCTTCTGGCAACGCCTTCCCAGCCATGTTCAGCAGACCATTCTTGACTGCTGGGAGGAAGGCGTTGACAAAGCGCGAAGAGAAGCCTTTTTGGCCCAAGAGAGAGCGAAAATCAAAGCCATCCTCTACTTTGTGAATATCATACAACCAGACAAAATAGAAGTGGAAACAACAAGGACTTTTTTACAGACCTTTGAAAAAGACCATGCCGAGCAGATGGGAATCCCCGTAGAACTCTACGAAGCCTTCACTGCCTTCCTCCATGATTATAAAGAAGAACCGTGATGAGTAGGAAAACAATCAAGCAACCAATGCAACAATTGATTTGGTTCATTCTCCTCCCGATGCTGCTGTTCATACTCATTTTGATTATCGTGAGCATCATCATCTCTTCTCAACGAAATTTGGAATTACAAGGAGTCTCACAGCGTTCGAACCTACAGGCAAATCTTTTCTCAGAAAAAATCTCCGGCAAACTCACTGCCTTCGAGCTTATCCTGACGTCCTTGGACCAACAGATCCAATTGATGGACCTTAATGATGAGAACACCTTTGCCAGCTTACAAGATTCCATTTTATCCTACAAACTGATGTATGAAGAGCTGGAAGGAGTATGCATACTTGATGAACAGGGAGAAAAACGTTACTCCACGTATAATCTGGACTCAGAGAACCTACTGAACATGAGAAAGGATCTCATCACCAATCATGTGGAACAAGAACTTCCCTTCAGCATGCTTGCATTCACTGATGCAAATGCGATGTATATCGTATTCAGCAGATATGTCAAGGACATAACCAACGACAATTCCTTGGTCGTAGCACTCATCATCAAAACAAACACATTCTTCGATCTGTTGAATCTGACTTCAATCCCAGGACTTTCCAGCTCTTTCATGTACGATACGCAAGGAAAGATACTTGCCTACTGGAAATCTGAAATTCAGAGCGAAAACAATCCACTTTCCATACAGGATCTTCCTTTTTACCAAGACCTTCTTATGAGGATCGAGAATCCTTCGGTCATCCAATCAGGCATTCATAGCATCACCCTAGAGAATCAGTTGCTTACCACCACCTCACTTTCAGGTTTCCCCTATACGTTTGCAATACAAACAGATTTGAAACAAGCAATGGCTTTGTATGACAAGTCCATGCTATTCAGCTTCTCAGTCCTCATCTTTTTCATTCTCCTCTCCTTGGGATTCATCATCTTACTTGGCTTGCAAGTCATTCAAAAAAATGAGATACAGGAAAACATGCTCAAGGAGCTCGCACATAAGGTACAGGAACGAACCGCTGAATTGGAGCTGTTGAGCCAACAAGACACCCTGACAACGTTGGCAAACAGGAGGAAAATCAATGAACTCTTGGAGAAAGCCATTATAGAGGGAGAAACAGCACAAAATTCCTTCTCCATCATGATTCTGGACATCGACAACTTCAAAAAAATTAACGATACCTATGGGCATCAGGTAGGTGATCTGATCATCCAAGAAATCGTAATGCATCTACAGGCCTTGATCAGCAGTAAAGGAATCCTCGCTCGTTGGGGTGGAGATGAACTGATGGTCTATCTGCCTTCCTTTGCCTTGCAACAAAGCCTTGAGCTTGCAGAAACACTACGATACACCATCGATAACGCCATTTTCTCAGAAAGCATCCATATCACCTTGAGTTTTGGATTAACCCAATACCTGAAGGGTGATTCAATCGTTTCTGTCATCAAACGAGCGGATCTAGCGCTGTACCAAGCCAAGGAATGCGGGAGAAACAGAGTCAAAAGCATGTAGAGGTTCATGGCAGAAACATTTCCTAAAAAAATGTTGACCTTCACGTTACGGCAACGTATATAGCTTTCTTTAGGAGATACATCTTGGAATATACGATACTTCAACTTGCTCAGCTTGCTTCACTCACCACCCGAACACTCAGATACTATGACGAGATAGGATTGCTCAAACCCAAGAAAATCAAAACCTCAGGGTATCGAATATATGGTGAAGAACAGGTGGATAGACTGCAGCAAATTTTATTTTACCGAGAACTTGGAGTCGAGTTGGGTACCATATGCTCCATTTTGGATGATCCCCTTTATGATCAAGGAAAAGCTTTGGAAGAACACAAGACCAAACTTTTGAAGAAAAGAGCACAACTCGATACGATTCTGGAGAATGTAGAAAGAACGCTCAGCGACCTTAAGGGGATACGCACCATGAAAGACGAAGAAAAATTCAAGGGCTTTACCAAGCAGCTCATTGATGAAAACGAACTGAATTTTGGAGAGGAACTCCAAGAAAAATACAGCAAAGAGACCTTGGAACAGGCGAATGCAAAGTTGATGAACATGACAAGCGATGAATACAAGACCTTTGAGACATTAAGCAAAACCATCCTCGACACCCTCTTACAAGCCGTTGAAACAAAAGACCCCTCATCAGATGAGGCCCAGCTGGTAGCAAGACTTCATAAAGAGTGGCTCACCTTCACCTGGCCCAACTACTCAAAGGAAGCACATGCCAACCTTGCTCAGATGTACGTGGATGATCCTCGCTTCAACACGTACTACTTGGGACATGCAGAGTTTTTACGAGATGCCATCCTCATATGTACAAGCACCACATGAAAAGGTTTTCTCTTACTTTGAAGAATGAGCTTTCATCTGTTTCTCAGCATACAGGCGTTTGTTTTCTTCAAGCCGGAAGAGGATGATCTTTCTGATGAGGTCCAACGGAAGGTCCTTGCCTAAAGGGAACTGTATGGCCCCTTTGGTGGTATGATACAAAGACAGCTCCTCTGTAAAAGCCTCAATTCCGCTGGGAAGGGGATACAAACCGATGTGGTTCTTGAATGCAGCAAAATGAATCACATCTCCTTGGTATCTGAATGTTGGCATTTTCCAACTGATGGTCTCTTCAACATCAAGAACCACCTCATGGATGAGCTCTCGAATCTGATGCATCATCGCTTGCTTTTCTTCTGAAAATGCAGCGATGTATACATCAACCCTATCATCTCTTTTTCCCATTGGCCCTCCTATAGGGTGAGCGTATCGATATCAGCAAGTTCCTTCTGGGTAAAAGGAATCTCTTGTTCAATCGCCTTTAGGTTTTCTTTCAGTTGGGCAACGGAACTGGCTCCAATCAAAACCGAAGTGACCCGAGGATCTTTGAGGAGCCAAGAAATTGCCATCTCTGAAAGCGTCTGGCCTCTCTGTACTGCAATCTGGTTGAGTTTGTTGAGCATTGCGACTTTTTCTGCTGTTATGGAGTCGGATGAGAGGAAGCGGTTTTCACTTGCCCTTGAACCGACAGGAATGGTTCCATCAAGATATCGGCCGGTCAACAGACCTTGGGCCAAGGGAGAAAAACAGATCATGCCAATCTGGTTGTCCATTGCATCCAACAGGCCGTCCTTTTCTGTCCAGCGATCGAGAATCGAATACCGAACCTGATTGAGGATGCAAGGACAAGAAAGATCATCAAGTATCTGTTTGGCTTGCATCGCCTCGTGAGCATGGTAGTTGCTGATTCCTACATACAAGGCTTTGCCCTGTCTGACCAATTGGGCTAGGGCTCCCATGGTCTCTTCCAAAGGCGTATTGGGATCGGGTCTGTGATGGTAGAAAATATCCACATAGTCCAACTTGAGACGCTTGAGGCTCTGATCACAGCTGGAAATCAAATACTTGCGTGAGCCCCATTCCCCATAGGGACCAGGCCACATATAGTACCCGGCCTTTGATGAAATGATCATCTCATCCCGATAAGAAGCGAGTTGGTCATTCAATATGTTCCCGAAGCGTTGTTCGGCACTCCCGGCAACCGGTCCATAGTTGTTGGCCAAATCAAAGTGTGTGATTCCATGATCAAAAGCTGTGCATATGATGTCAGAGGTGACTTTGTAATCTGACTCTGTGCCAAAATTATGCCAAAGGCCCAAAGAGAGCTCAGGCAATTGCAGACCACTATGTCCTGCATAGCGGTATTTCATCTGTTCGTAGCGTTTTGTATCTGGTAAATGACTCATAGCTACACTATACACTGCTTTGGAAATGCGTCAAATGCTTTTATCCTATCCAAATTGTATGCTATAGTCATTTCATGAACCCTACCCTACGCACCTTCCTTGAGTTGGTTGAGATGAATTCAGTCTCCCAACATGAACAGCAGATTGGCCTTTTTCTGGAAACAAAACTGCTTTCCCTCAACCTGTATACAGAATTGGATGAAGCAGACAACCTCTATGCCTATCTTCCAGGAGAGGGTGCGACCATCCTCCTCAATGCCCATATGGACACGGTTCCTCTAGCCTATGAGGTGAAACCAATCGTCGAGAATGGAATGGTGCACACGGGAGGCAAGACGGCTCTGGGGGCCGATGACAAGGCGGCGATTGCCGCCATTCTCACCGTATTGGAAGAGATCAAGGTACATGAGCTTTCTCACCCCAATCTGGTCATTCTCTTCACCACCTGTGAAGAAATGGGGTTGTTGGGGGCCTCCCACATAGATATGAACAAGTTACAGGGCATCGACTATGGCTTCACCTTCGATGCCTCTGGTCCGGTAGGCACCTTCATCACAGATGCTCCCGGGTATGATAAGTTGGAAGCCACCTTCTGGGGAAAAGGAACCCATGCTGGTTTTTCACCTGAAAGAGGGATCAGCGCGATACAGATGGGATCTGATGCAGTTTCAGCAATGAAGCTTCTTCGCATTGACCATGAGACCACTGCCAATGTAGGGTCTTTTCTTGCCCCAGGTTCCAAGAATATCGTCTGTGACAAAGCCGAGTTGGTTTTTGAAGCTCGGAGCCTGGATAAGGACAAACTCCATAGTCAGGTAGAACATATGAAACATTGCTTGCATTCAGCTGCTGAAAAACATGGCGGAAAGGTTGAGATCAATGATGTCCACATGTATGACGAGTACCATCATGACTCGAATGATCCTCCCTTTGTACACTTGAAAAAGGCAACGTCTTCGCTTGGTCTTCCTTTCATGCTTGAACCGACCTTGGGAGGAAGCGATGCCAACATACTTAATGCAAAAGGACTCACTACTGTGGTGTGCTCTACAGGCTATGAAGCCCCTCATACCACTTCAGAAACAATAACACAAGAACAACTGG
This sequence comes from Sphaerochaeta sp., assembly GCA_028699215.1. Lineage (GTDB taxonomy): Bacteria > Spirochaetota > Spirochaetia > Sphaerochaetales > Sphaerochaetaceae > Sphaerochaeta. Next base: position 5,316 of record JAQVVB010000015.1, read on the forward strand.
AGAAGCTTACCTCGCTGGTGCGGGCGTTGGCTATACATTGAATATGGAAATCAAGACAGTAACAATCATTGGGTGTGGCGCTGTAGGCGCTTTATATGGCTTGAGGTTGCATCAGAATCTCGGCTTTGAAAACGTACGCTTCATCACCGATGAAGATCGCAAAGAGCGCTATGAGCGTGAAGGGCTATTCATCAATGGCAAGCAAGTCACCTTCAACTTTGTGACTCCAGAAAAAGCAGAGATAAGCGATTTGGTGATTCTAGCCACGAAGAACCTGCAATTGGAACAAGCCATCGTTTCCATCTCTCAGGCTGTAGGAAAACAAACATCCATCCTCTCTTTGCTCAATGGAACTGAAAGTGAAATCCTGTTGTCCGATGCCTATGGGCAAGAGCACTTGCTCTATAGCTTTGCAGTAAGCCTCAACTCAACGCATGTAGGAAACCACATCGACTTCACAGAGGAAGGAAAAATTGTTTTTGGGGAGAAGGACAACTGCATAAGCCCAAGGGTTGAAGCCATCTGCAACCTTTTCAATAAGGCCCATATCGCATACACCGTTCCTCAGGATATCAGGCTGGAGCTCTGGAAGAAATTCATGTTGAATACCGCATACAACACCATCAGTTCGTTATGCAGGGCTACCTATGGTGATCTGAAGCAGGAAAGCGTACAGAGACTGGCGTATAAGGTAAGCAAAGAGGTACAGGCTGTAGGGCTCAAAGAAGGCATTGTCCTCACTGATGATATGATCGAACAGAACTACCATACCGTCACCGCATTGGGATTTGCAGGAAAAACCTCCATGTGTCAGGACATGGAGGCTGGAAGAAAAACTGAAAACAGTTTTTTTTGTGGGACTGTCGTCAAACTTGGGAAAAAGTACGGCATCCCCACCCCGACCTGTGAAGTGCTTGCCCTCTTGGTCGAAGCATCGGAGAACGTACAGCTCAGGCTTGCTTCAACTCGCTAGAGGCTGCGTTCTTTGCTTCTTGAAAAAGTGCGATCAACTCATTTTCACGTTGAGGTGAGCATCGTTGACAATAAATGTGAAAATCGTTGGCTGATGATGGAACCTGTTTGGCCATCTCAAGCAATAGATGTTTTTCAAGAATCCTGACTGCCGGCACATTGTATTTTCGTGCAAGGGTATCACGTGCAATGAAAAAATGCTTGAGATAGGTTTTCTCTTCTTTGTTCATATACTTCCAAGAAGAGAACTTTGTCCAGCCCGGTTTATCGGGACCCTTGGGTTTTGCAATGTTCACCATAATCTGTGCAACTTCTTCGTTCAGCCCTTTCTCAGCAATTTTTTCTTCCAGAATTGCTTTGAGCGCAAACAAAAAGGCAACATCACCAAGTGCATATTGGATCTGGTCATCTTTCAGCGGACGGATGAGCCAATTGGTCATCTGGTTCTTCTTTTTACTCCCGTTGGATTTCTCTTCCTGTTCACCTAAGTGAAGTGCTATCAGACCGGTGAGGTTACCGGTATAACCTAACGCGAGAGCCAAGACGCGAATGTCAAAGACCCGTTCCATCTGGATGTTGAACTCCTTGCGGACAAGAGCGGAGTCACTCGCACAGTCGAACATGATCTTTTGCAATTCAGGGTTTTCCAGAAATTGCTTCAGCGCTTCTGGACTGACCTTGAACGGGTCAATGAGGAAATAGTCACTACCATCGAAGAGCTGAACCAAACAGAGGTGCTCTCCATAGATATGCAAATTGAATTCCCCTTCGAAATCCATGGAAAGAGAGGTTATTCCCTTTTCTTTCCAGCTTTTGATTGTATTGTTGAGTTTTGTATCAGAATCGATGAGACTATAGGTGTACATGCAATCAATCCTACCAGATAATAGTGTCTTTGCAAACCAAAGGCCTCTCCGAATAGAGAGGCCTTCCTCAAAAAACCATAGAATTATTTTGCTATTTTTTCTTTTGGGATCAAAGCATTGAGCAGAATGCCAACCAAGGTCGCCAGAGCTACTCCACCAAGGGAGAACTGGAGGTTGTCTCCGATTGAAAAGCTGAGAAGCCCACCACCGATTCCAATTACCAAAATGACACTGCTGATGGTCAGGTTGCGCTTGTCTTCATAATCAACACCGCTATCGACCAAAGTCCTCAGACCACTGGAGGCGATTGTGCCGAAAAGCAACATGGAGATGCCTCCAAGAACTGGGTTGGGAATCGTTTGGATCAAGGCCCCGAATTTGGGGAAGAAGGAAAGTAGGATTGCTATGACGGCAGCCCCTCCGGTCACCCATACGCTGTACACTCTGGTCAGTGCAAGAACTCCGATGTTCTCACCATACGTGGTGTTTGGTGGACCACCCCAGAATGAAGCCCAAAGGGTGGCGACACCGTCACCAGCGAGGGTTCGATGAAGACCCGGGTCTTTATAAAAATCTTTACCTACAACTTTGGAAATGGTAAGCGTGTCTCCAAGGTGTTCGCAAATTGTAGCCAAGGATACAATGATGAACGTTACAGAGGCTACAAAGTTGAACTTGGGCAAGGCAAAGGTAGGCAAACCAAACCACGCTGCTTCCTTGACTCCAGCGAAACTGATCAGAGCAAATTCAGGAAAGAAAATCCCCATTATCAGCGCAAAGAAATATCCTGAGAGCAATCCAAGGAGAAGCGGGATGATGCTGAAAAAACCTTTGGAAAAAAGGTTTGCAATAATGGTGACGGCTAAAGTGACACAGGCAATCATCAAGAAGAATAGGCTGTAATCGCCATTTCCATCGAACATTGCCATATTGACAGCAGTCGGTGCCAGGTTAAGACCGATGACAATGATGACAGAACCGATTACCACTGGAGGAAGGGCTCTATTCAACCAGTTGTGTCCGGTCTTCTTGATGATGAAGGCAACAAGGCTATAGAACAGACCTGAAACAAAAGCCCCTCCCATTGCATAGGGCAAGCCGTATGCAGCGGTAATGGCGATCAAGGCAGGGATGAAGGCAAACGAGGAGCCCAAGAAAGCAGGGACTTTGGCTTTGGTGATCAGAATGTAGAGCAACGTTCCTGTCCCTGCAGTGAAGAGGGCGGTGCTAGGGCTCAATCCTGTAAGGATGGGGACAAGAATCGTTGCCCCAAACATGGCAAACACATGCTGAATACTTAACGGTATCCATTGCTTTATCGGCGGCTTGTCTGCCGGTCCATACATCATTTTTGAAGAGGCCTGGTGTCCCATGAAATGCTCCTTGAGCCTGCACACAAAAAAAATCCGCATGAAGGATATGATCGTGCAGACAGAGAGTAAGATGATGACTTTCTAGGAAGTCTCTCCATCCTATGCGAAAATTCAATAAAATGGGAAGACCTAATATGAATGAATATGCAAGAATTGTGTATTTATTCCACCATTTTGCAACAATATGCCTATTCCATCAACAAACAGGCACATCTATAGACCTATTCTGTAGTAATGTATCTTCTAAAAAGTGGATACAAAGCTCCGAAAACAACAAGAATGGGACTGAACAGTATGGCTGCAAGTGAAAAGAAGAACATCAAAACCACTGAATCCGTTACGATATCCAACCAAACGGGAAGTCTTTTCTGCCTGTCTGTGTGGGGTGTCTTGCATGAAGTCATAGAATCCTCCTCCTTTCCTGTATGATGTAAGGATAGATCCATAGCTATGACATATCATGTCACACAAATCATAAAGTTATATCAGCCAACACAGCCATCGACGCAACCGTCTGTTTCCACTTCTCTACGAGAGAGGGAGGTGCAATGGGTTTTGCAGCAGAGCCAAACGA
>JAQVVB010000015.1:9200-19445 GCA_028699215.1 Sphaerochaeta sp.
CCTTTTTTCTGATGGTCATAGGATAATGGGGCCTTCAGGTTGTCCCGTAGGTAATCGAAATCCCGAACTACCTGCCGTCTGGATATTTCAAACTGCGAAGCCACTTGCTGTGTGGTCACCATTCCGTCTTCAAGGATGCTTCTGTTGATGTAAAAGATTCTTTCTATCTGACTCATGCTTCACAGTATACGTAAAAACAGAGCAACAACACAGAATTTTTTAGATCTTCTGCATCCCTGAAAAAGACGGCCTCCTTTGAAGAAGACCGTCTTGGAAAATCAATTGTAGAAAATTGCTGTTATTTTGCAGCCTTGAGGTTGGACTCAAGCGTGTCAAGGAATACAGCAAGCTCCTTCGGAAGATGATTGCCGAACTTAGGATAGTGATTGGTGCGGATGTCTTCGACTTCGTTGATCCAGCCATCGAGGTCTACAGCCAACAGTTCCTTCATATCTTCTTCAGTTACACCTTCTGGGCGATCGATCGCATCGATGGTAGGCATGATGCCGATAGGAGTATCCACAAACTTTGCAGTTCCTTCACAGCGCTCAAACACCCACTTGAGGACACGACTGTTTTCACCATAACCAGGCCACAACCACTTGCCTTCGGCAGTTTTGCGGAACCAGTTGACATAGAAAATCTTAGGCAGTTTCTCTGCATCTGGAGCTGCATGACCTACGTCCAACCAGTGCTGGAAATAGTCGCCCATGTTGTAACCACAGAAAGGAAGCATGGCAAACGGGTCACGTCTGATGGTGCCGGCCTTTACGTCGAGTGCAGCAGCGGTAACTTCAGATCCAACAATGGAACCAAGGAATACACCGTGTGCCCAGTCATGGCTCTGGTGTACCAAAGGAATGGTCTTCGGACGACGTCCACCAAAGAGGATTGCACTTACAGGAACACCCTTTGGATCTTCCCATTCAGCTGCAATGCTTGGGCATTGTACTGCTGGTGCAGTGAAACGCGCATTCGGATGAGCAGCAGGCTTCTGGGTTTTGTCAGTCTTGTCCTGTACCCATTCGTTGTCGTTCCAGTCAATCAACTTGCCAGGAGCGTCGTAGCCAATGCCTTCCCACCAGATGTCCTTGTCTTCAGTGACACCAACGTTGGTGAAAATGGTATTGGAAGAAGCTGCAATAAGAGCGTTGCGGTTTGAATCATCGGAAGTTCCAGGAGCAACGCCAAAGAAACCTGCTTCAGGGTTGATTGCATAGAGCTGACCATCGGAACCGAACTTCATCCATGCAATGTCGTCACCGACAGTTTCTACCTTCCAACCAGGAATGGTAGGAATAAGCATGGCCAGGTTGGTCTTACCACAAGCAGAGGGGAAAGCACCGGTTACGAAACGGCTCTTGCCTTCAGGACTGGTGATCTTGAGGATGAGCATGTGTTCTGCAAGCCAGCCTTCATCACGAGCAAGGACGGTTGCAATGCGAAGTGCAAGACACTTCTTTCCAAGCAGAGCGTTCCCGCCGTAGCCTGAACCATAGGACCAAATTTCACGGGTCTCAGGGAAATGGGAAATATACTTGTGTTCCATTGCAGCGCAAGGCCATTTGCCGTTGTCAGATTCACCTTCAGCAAGAGGCTTGCCTACAGAGTGATAACAAGGAACATAATAGCCATCAGTACCGAGGAGCTCGAGTACCTTGACGCCTACGCGGGTCATGATCATCATGTTGGCAACAACATACGCACTGTCGGTGATTTCAACACCAATTTTGGAAATGGGGGAACCAAGAGGACCCATGGAGAAAGGAATGATGTACATGGTGCGGCCTTTCATACAGCCACGATACAGGTCAGTCATTTCCTTCTTGAGTTGGGTTGGATCCATCCAGTTATTGGTAGGGCCGGCATCCTCTTGCTTGACTGAAGAGATGTAGGTTCTTTTTTCTACACGAGCTACGTCAGAAGGATCAGAGTTGTATGCGACACATCCCGGTTTCTTAGCAGGATTGAGTCGTGTGGCATAACCAGCGGCAACCTGTTGGTCGATCAGTTCATCATACTGTGCGGAACTTCCGTCAGCCAGGATAATTTCATCTGGATTTGTAAGTGCTGCAAAATCTTCAATCCACTTCTTAAGTCCAGCATGTTTAATGTCATTGACGTTCATGAACTACTCCTTGTCTAGGTAATACTGCAATTCTTCACTTAATTTAGAGTTGCATCACCTCCAAGGTACCTTTTTTTTTAATCTTTATCAATATGGTTGTATTCAAGTTCGGAACAAAGCAGAGCCTGTGGACAGCTATCTTTTTTTACAGCATAGAGCCATGGAATCGAGAATTAAAGCTCAGGTACAATTCAGGGGGAACGTCTTCAGGAATATCAAGCAAGAAGTCTGAGATTTTCTTGATACGGTCCTTAAGGGTATCTTTTTTATTGTTCTGTGCTTCCTTAAGAGCCTGAAGACTCTCTTGAATGATAAGCTGTTCGTTCTTCACTTCTTGTATTGCCATTTTGAAGCGCTGACTCAAATCAAGTATCATTTGCTTTGTCTCTTCTGGATGGGCTTCAATGAAGGAGGGAAAGTTTTCCTGAGAGATTTCCACTAATGTGCAATCACTTAAGGCAACTGCTGTGGCATTCCTTGGTTCCGCGTCAAACAGACCCATCTCCCCAAGACTGGATCCTGAACGGGAAATTTCAAAAAGCTGGAATTGCTGGGGGGTATGGTAGTTGAGATACAACCCAACCGTTCCCTCTCGCAAGAGGAACATGGAAGAACAAGGAGATCCTTGCTCATAAAGCACCGTGTCTTTGGATACCTCAAGTACCTTGTTTCCTGCATCAGTTTTCATTTGCATCGGTTGCCTCCTTTATCTATGATCTATAAAAAGTATACTATTCCTTATACCAAACAGGCAAGAGAGCAGGTATTTTGATTGCCATCAGGTATTTTCGTGATACACTTGCTCATTATGGAAGAAAGGAATCCCATCAAAACCAGTGAAAAACTCACCTACGGGTTCGGCTGTTTCGGCCAGAACATGATATACAGCCTCATGGCCAATTTCCTGTTGTTCTTCTATACCGACATCTTCGGCATTCTTCCTGCTGCAGCGGGGACCATCCTGCTGCTTGCAAGACTCTGGGATGCTGTCAACGACCCGTTGATGGGCATGCTTGCCGACAGGACCCGCACTCGGTGGGGGAAATTCCGCCCCTATTTACTCTTCACCCCAATCTTTTTCGTCCCGTTTGCCGTTGCTTCCTTCAGCGCCCCAGAACTGAGCATGACAGGAAAGCTTGCATGGGCTGCAATCACCTACATTGGATTTGGAATGATCTATACGGCAAGCGACGTACCCTTCTGGGCCCTGAGCAGTGCCATCACCGATGATACGAATGAGAGAAACAGCGTCGTGGTCTATCCACGGTTTGTGGCAACGGTGGCCATAGCCATTGCCACCTTGGCTACCCAACCTCTTATCATGGCTTTTTCAAAACCGGGCAGGCCTGCTTCAGGGTACCAAATGACCGCCCTTGTCTACAGTCTGCTTACCGTTGTCTGTTTTGGCATCACGTTCTTCTTCGTCAAGGAACGGGTGCAGCCTGTCAAACAGGAAAAAAGCGGATTCAAGGATATCTACAAGGCTTTCAGAAACAACAAGCCTTTGTTGTTGGTCATCATCAGTGGATTTTTTACCGGGATTGGACAGACAGCAAAACTCTCCATGCTTATTTATTATGCCAAGTATAATTTAGGTAATGAGATGCTCTATACCCTCTTTGCAGGTATCAACATCCCCTTCATTCTCATCGGCATTTCCACGGTTCCTTTCTTCTGCAAACGCTTTGGAAAGAAAGCCACCTGCATCGGGTATTATACCATTTATGCCCTAGGCTCCTTGGGGTTCTATTTTGTAGGCTGGAACAATTTCATACTGCTTCTCATCTTCAATTGCATCAGCAGTCTGGGAATGGCGAGTCCACAGGTCATCCAAACGGCCATGATCGCCGATACCATAGAATATGCTGAACTGAAAACAGGAAAAAGAACTGAAGGAACGATTTTTTCAAGCCAGACGTTTCTTGCCAAACTCACCGCAGCGGTCACTTCAGTCATGATCGCTACACTACTCAGTGTATTCGGCTATCTTCCCAATGTTGAGCAATCTTCTCAGGTTCTCAATGGCATCCATGCTTTGACTGCCTTCATTCCCTTCTTCTCAAGTATATTGGGTATCATCCCCATTGCCTTGTATCCTTTGTCTGAGAAACGACATGCGCAAATCGTAAAGGAGCTTCATCAACGAGCTTCAGATTGACACAAACAGGGAGGGAGGCTATCGTCAAGGTGGATACTGGTAACAAACAGCATCCAAAGGAAGTATCATGACTGAATTAGCACTGCCGGCAGGTTCCCTCCAGGCAGCCCTGGTGGCATTCAATGAAGGTGCCGATGCCGTTTACCTTGGCATGCGCAATTTCTCCGCCAGAAAAGAGGCAACCAATTTTAGCCTTGAGGACCTTGCAAAACTCAAACAGCTGGCAAACGAACAAAAGAAAAAGATCTATGTAACGGTCAATACGTTGGTCGACGACGACCAACTTGGGGAGATCATCCGGACACTCAAGCAGATATCCTTCATCGGTTGTGATGGCATCATTGTCCAAGATTTGGGAGTAGCCCGCATCATCAAAGACCAATTCCCTTCTCTTGAGCTGCATGGAAGCACCCAGCTTGCGGTACACACCATCGAAGGGGTGAAAGAACTCCAAAGAATGGGGTTTACACGAGCAGTACTTGCCAGAGAGCTCACCCTACAGGAAATACAGACCATCCGTGAGGCTTGTCCTGACATCGAGTTGAAAGTATTCATCCATGGGGCCCAATGTTATGGATTCTCCGGGTTGTGCATGGCCAGTGAACAAATTTGTTCAAGAAGTGCCAACTGCGGGGCCTGCGCCCAGATATGCAGGTCCTGGTTCTACCTTGAAGCGGATAAAGACCAAAGTACAGCCCTTTCTCCTGTCCCCGCAAATAAAACCAGTGGTTGGTATTTTTCCATGAGCGATCTTGCTTCAGGTGAAAATGCAAAACTTCTTGATGACATGGGCATCGACAGTCTGAAGGTTGAAGGAAGGATGAAAGGCCCCGCCTATACGTTGGCAGCCAGCAGATACTATCGCGCCATTCTGGATGGCAACGCCAGTGAAGAGGAAAAGCAAGCACTCAAGGAGTCTCTTGCCGTGGTGTTTTCCAGAAGACAAACAGGGGGGTGGTTGAGTGACTACGGCAGAGAGGGTCAGAATTTCGAAATACGGACCACTCCTACCTTGGGAAGTACAAGCTACCCAGGCCATAGAGGCATTCCTGCTGCAAAAGTGAAAGTGGTCAAGTCCGACTATGCCATCATCACTGCTCTTCACGATATGTCCATCCGTGACGGGCTCATGTTTTTCACCAAAGGAAAACGCGACCCAATCGAAGCCGTGAAATTCAGCCTCAGTGGTATCTATGATCAAAAAGGAATCAGCCTTACCCGTGCATACAAGGGAGAAACACTGGAAATCGACCTTCCCAAATACGGTCCACTTCCTCATGCCGGCGATGTTCTGTATCTGATCAGTTTTCATGACCAGACACCTGCTCTGATCAATGAAAATCTTCCTACGGTCAAATACCCGTTGGATCTTTTGGTGGACATCACCGACAACTCCTTGATCCTGAAAACAGTATTCCAGGAAAAGACCATCGAAAGAACCTATGAAATCGAAGTTTCCATTGCAAAAAAGGAGCAAGATCTCCAACAGCACCTGCATACTGTCTTCACCCAGAGCGACACCTCGTATTTCTCCCTTGGTTCGGTAAGCTACACCAACTCATCCAAGCTTACAGATTCCGAGGTATTCCTACCTCTTTCACTGCTTAAATCAATCAGACGTGACTGGTATGCGATTTTGGATAACGAGCTGGCCCGATGGATGACAACGGAAGTGGAATTGCTCGATTGCGAGACAAAACAACCTTCCCAGGTACTCCCCTCTCGTGAGAAACTTTGCACAAAGGATGGACTTCCCTATCTCGACATCTTCAAGCTTGCCCAGCAATTTGAAGAGAAAAAGAAACCGGAAGGCATTCTGTATTTTGAAGAGGGGCTGCTCTATCTTCCCCTTTCTCCGGTAATGTTCGAGGAACAGAGGTTCTTCGATGCACTCACTTCCATCGTGACCTATCTGCAGAAAGAAGGATATCTGGAAAGGGTTCGTATCGGACTGAACAATATCGGACAGGTTGCATGGGCAAGAAAGCATGCGGAGGTGAAATGTTTCTTCGATACCTATTTGTATCTGAGCAATGCAGAGAGTGCCAAAAAGGCGCTTGAGCTCTTGCCTTCAGCTGTCGGCGGATATTTATGGATGGAACGGGAGACCTGCCAAGAAAACCTATGGCCATTCAAACCGACTGTGGTTGGGCCATCGTATCATCCACCCTTGTTCATCAGTCGAAGTTGTTTCAGACATGATTCTCTTATGCTGAGTTGTGAAAACTGTCCCCACAAGGGTTCTTGGTACGTAACCCAACAGAATAATAGATATCATGTGATGGTAAACGACTGCATCACCACCGTAGTACGAGCCTAGATCGTTCAACTGCATAGAAAAAAACAGATACCACGCACAAGGAAACTAATGCGTGGTTTTCTTTTTATCGTTGCAATGGGGTGAAAGCAGGTTTCTTGGCAAAACGGGAGAGCAGTAGGGTTCTGTTGTTGAACAGCACCACCCCGAAAAGAATCGTAACTCCCCCGGTGATGGTGCCGGTATCGGGGATGTCACCGATCAGCAGTATCTCCAGAAGTGTCGAGAGCAAGGGGGTAACGAACATGAAGTTGGTGACATCCCCAATCTGATGGGCGATGGACAGCGCTTTCGTCCAGAGCAAAAATCCTATGGCACTGGGAAAAACACCCATGAACAGTACCGCAAGAAGCGCCTGCGTGGGCGCTGTGGAAACTTCTTCAATTGCTTGTGGCAGAAAGACCATGAACATGATGGATGAAGCGACAATGGTGTAGACTGTCGACTGAAGAGGTGAATAACGGGTAACGACGAATCGTTGAATCAGGTTGTACGCTGCAAAACACATGGCGGCGATGATCATCCAAGACAAACCCCACCCTATTGAGACCTCGCGCTTCCAAAGGGTCAATATCAGTATTCCAGCGAATTCGATGAATACGGCAATCCATCCTATCTTTCCCAACCGTTCCCTAAACAACAAGGAGGCGAAAAACGCGGTGAGCACAGGCACTGTTGCCGTCACAACACTGGCTGTTGCAGCTGAGATCGTGGTCATGGCGATGTTGAAGAATATTTGATAGAGCACGAATCCCAATGCGCCAAGGAGCAAGAACAGCGGAATATCACGTTTGCTTGGAAGCCCTATGCGTTTATATATCCCTATTCCCAACAAAATGACAGAAGCAGATCCATACCGAAGCAACCCAAGAGGGAACGGACCGATGTCACGAACAGCGATTCGTGTGAATACAAATCCAGTGGACCAGAGGATGACGGTTAAAAATGCCAACAATAATGCGGGATTTGCTGTTCGTTGCTGTTCATTTTGCATCATGATCACCAATGTAGGTGATAATGGGTTTGCAATCAATAGATAAGCAAAAATGCCAGATTACAAATTCCTTCAACACCAATATATCTGACACTTCATCTGGCAAGTTGCTCCTCAATGACAACTCGGAACTGTGAAAATCGATAAGCAACAGGAAATGCCAATTCGCCTCGTTCAACGATTTGATCCAGTTCAGAAAGTGTAACCCACTTGAAATCGACTGTTTCCCCATCTTGAAGCGTGATGGTAAGGTCTTTTTGATTTTTTTTCACCATATAGACATCCACAAACGCTGAGGCTTTGCGCGCTGTTCCCAAAAACAGCAGTTCATCTTCATTTGCGACAATGCCTGTTTCTTCCTGCAACTCTCTTTTTGCCCCTGCCCTGCTTGATTCTTTTGCAAGGACGGAACCTGAGGTATTCTCCCAAACATTGGGATAGAGTTCTTTTTGGGGAGAACGGAGGGTGAGGAGAATTTCGTTCTTCTCGTTTACGGTCCATACTGAAACCACTACATGAAACGTCCCTTCTACGAGAGGAACTCCTCGTTTGTGTTGCCTAGCAAGAGGTTGTCTGTCCGTGTCAAAAAGATCCCAATACTCTGTCATATCTTCTCCTAATGAGAATCTCCAACCTAACAAATCCTATGAGAATTGACAAGATGAACAGAAAAAAGGCTGCTGCAAAATGGTAGTGCAACAGCCTTATAAAAGTATTTGAATAAATTTAAATCAGACCAAAACGCTTTACAAATGCCTCAGCATTCTGAATGGATCCACCGGCAGCACCCTTTACGATGTTGTTGACCAACAGTAAAAAGCCAATTTTCTTATGTTTTTTCTTTAGGCGACCTGTGTAGACCACCATGCCCTTGGGGTTGCCCCAGAATGCATATTTAGGTTGTGGGAAGGTGTTGTCTGCACCATATTCAACAGGGAGTACAGGGGTGGAAGGAAGATCTGCAACTTCCTTGAAGTTCGCCCAGCTGTCGATGATGTCTTCAACCTCAACGTCCTGTTCAAGATCCAGCCAGACAGCTTCAAGGTGGCCGAACATGACGGGAACACGTACCGTATAGGCGTATACTTCAGGATCGATTGAAAGAATTTTCTTGATTTCTTTCTCGATTTTCTCTTCTTCACCTTTGATGAACGGAATGCAGTTGTCAGTGATATCAAAAGAAGAAAGTCCAGGGTAACCTGCGCCACTTACACTCTGGTAACTGTGCACGGTGATTCCCTTGATTCCAAACTTACGTAGTGGAGCCAATGCCATGGCAAGGCCTGTGGTGACACAGTTTGCATTGGTGACGACAAAACCAGTCTTGGGATAACCCTGGTCCTTGATAAGATCGAGCTGGTCGACATTGGTTTCAGGAATGAGAATCGGTACATTGCTGTCATAACGCATGGAAGCAGCGTTGGAGAACACATAAAAGCCGTTGTCCCTAAGCTGTGGTTCTGCCTCACGGGCAACTTCTGCAGGAAGGGCGGAGAATACGATTTGCACTCCTGCTTCCTTCATGGCTGCAAAATTGAATTCCTTGACCTCAACGTCCCTGATAACGGAGGGCATTTCAAAAGGCATGACCCAGTGAACGGTAGAAGCGTATTTAAGACCAACGCGAGAGGCTGAAGCTGTAGCATACGCAAGTTCAAACCAAGGGTGGTCTGCAAGCATCCACATAAACACCTGGCCAACTGCGCCAGTGGCACCCATTACTGCTACTTTTATCTTCTTGTCCATCTTAGTTTCTCCCGAACGGCTTTCTTATCCGCAATATATCTTAAAGTGTTTGAACACTACCGTTTTCAGAAAACTATTTCAAGACGTTATTAACAAATTCATGTTAATTTTAACAAATTGTTATTATATTAACACAGAAATTCATCATAGTGAACTTTTTAAGATAAGAGGAATCTATCCTTCTTACCTCCTTTTAGGGGTGTTTGACAAGACCTACGCCTTTTTTCCTAGGGGAACAAACCTATCGACAGGAAGAGAAAATACAATTCCATTCCCTGGTTCTTGTATTCCAGGCATGCTGGTGATGGCAGAAAAAACGCTTTCAGATTTTTCCTGTTCTACAAGAATGAGGAGCAACTCCTTTTCAGGAACGAGACTGGCTCCAAAGAACTTGACATCGTCAGGCTTACTGGTTCCTCGTCCATCAACAATGGTACCACCACCTGCCCCAGCTTTTCTGGCTACATCCATTACATCTTCTGCATAGCCGCTATTGCAAACGACCTGTATCAACTCCCATGTAGTGTTCATGGTCTGATCTCCTTCACTATGTATGTTTTTCCGGTTCAAATAGGTTTTCTTACTTGGAATCGAGGCACAGATGCCATGGACATGATTCTGATTGGTTATAGCTTGGAAGACTGCTTCATACTGTTCTTCCAACACCAAGGAAAGAAGGATTTCCTTATGAGCATCCCCAAGGCAGAGAAAAGCAAGCACTCGGTTGCAGGCCGTTCCCCTTGCGTTGAGGATCGTGCCACCAGTGCTCCCTGCCGCCTTTGCAGCTTTCATGAGTTTTTCACTTTCTCCCTTTCCTACGATGGAAAGCAAAAGGTAATTCGTCATTTGGAAACTCCTTTCTTGACTATTCTTGCTTGTTTCCGTTTATAGAGCAAGCCCAA